>MWDT01000012.1 GCA_002070825.1 Verrucomicrobia bacterium ADurb.Bin122 | reverse complement strand
CAATGGATCGTGCTGCCGCACTTGCCGCGTTTACGGACGGCGACGGATCGAGTGGTTTGGCACCTTCACAATGCGAGGTACAAGGCGATCCTGCATGGTCTGATCGAAGAGTCTTTGGATTTTGGGGTCGTTTGTTCCGACCTTGTGGATGGCCAACTCAAGAGCCAGACGCTTGGGCATAGTTATGGCTACGCGCTATTCGTACCTCGTGTGCTATGTCCCGATGAAAGCACGTTGTCGCTTGGCCATGCTTTGAGTGCTCTGCCGATAGCGATGCAGGATGATGATGCTCTCTTGCATGATCGGCTTATGAAGTTGGCAGGTGCAGAGCGTTGGAAGCTCAACGTCCAGCTTTCGTGTGATTCACTTGGGCATGTCGTGCAAGCTGTCGCGGGTGGCGCCTATGCGGGAGTATTGCCGGAGTACATGGCACGTTCGCCCATGTTGGATGAGAGCATCGCGATTCCGGTCTCCGGCAATTTCCCCGCGCTTAGGCGAACTTTGGCGCTGGCCTGGAATCCTCAGCGGCTGAATAACAGGCCTAACTTGGCGAAGGTCCGCACCGTGCTCTTCCATCATCTGGAGCAGGCGTGTGGCTGGACTCCTTCCTCGTCGGATGGATGTGCGAGCTCGGTAATATGAAAAGTGACCGAGTGTGATGGGGCCGTTTGATCCACGGCCGCGGACATGCCGAAGCGGGGGCGGATGATGAAATGAGTCTCGCCGTCGGGACCTTGCCGTTGAGATTTGACGAAATAACTGTCACCAAACTGTCACCAAAACCACTAAATCAATCGCTCCCACTAGGGAACTTGCCTAAATCGAAACGGGTTCGAGTCCCGTCCATCCCGCCATTTTTTTAAACCGCCAATCTAAACGATAGGCGGTTTTTTTGTGCTCCACCGGCTTCCGATCAGGTGGTGGAGGCATTGCACGAGGGGCGCGGAGGGCCAGCTGATCGCGAGCGCCCAGACAAGTCCGAGGCGCGGCAGGCTCCACGAAAACAATGCCAGAAATGCCATGTAGCCGTACAGGCCATGGAGGTAGCCCCGAAAGATCGGCTGCACGGATGTTGGGCCGTCGCTTATGTGGGCGGCGATCACGACCACGGAGAGCGCGACTGGAAACGAGGCGAGCAGGCCGCTCCATGCGGCGCCGAGCGCAGCGGCGGCTGTCGTAAGCGCTGCTACGAGTGCCATGGCTCCCAATGCGCGGCCTCCGACTTCCGCCGTCAGATGATGGCGGCGCGGTGGGCGGTGATCGTCGTGCACGGCAGACACGAGTCGGGGCGTGACCAGAAGGGAGGTCAGGGCGACCGCGATACAGACGAGGAGGGGTGTCTCGCTGGAGTCGCTGGTGACTCGTTGCAGGCCCAATTGCATCGCGGCGGCGACTGTGATGAACACACCCCATCCCGTGAGTGCGCTGAACAGGGCAGTGTACCGCCGTCCGAGATTCGCAGGCAGGCGGCGAGCAGTCCAAGCGTAGCCTACGCCGAAGAGTGTGAGTGGCAGCACTCCTACGAGCGCGAATCTGGCCGCGTGGGCGGCGAATGCATCACCTTCCGCCAGCGCGAGCACGAGTAGGATGGGGCCGGCGACGACGGGTAGCGCAGCGGTGCGGCCGCCGATCGTCGGGCCGAATCGCCGGCCGAGCCACCACGCGAGGAGCACGAGGCCCGGCGAGAGCAGCAGTTTTAGCGAGATGAGGGCGGGCGTCATGGGGCGTGCCGCGATTGCAGCCAGGCGGCGAATCGGAGCAAGTGCCATCCAAGTGCAGGAACTCGTGCGATCAGGTGACGTTTTGGAGTCGCTGGTGACGTTTCTGTAGCGGAGCTAAAGGGCGGAGGGCGCTCTCCGAAGGGCGTGATGTGGCTCCCTCAATTCGCTCAACTTCACCCTGCCTCAGACGGCAGCTCAATGTCGTGGTACGCTCGATCATCGTGGGCGGCGTGCTCATTTGTGCCGCCGCAGTCTATTGGCTCAACCGTGTCTCTGAACAGGTCGACCGGCTGGCGGCGACGACTGCGACGCAAGCGGTGCCTGCGTCGCAGTTGCTCGACGATTTCAACAGCGTTGCCTTCAAGGTATCCCAGTACGCGCGGCTGCGGGCCAGCGCAGATCGGGATGCGGCGCTGGCCGAGTTTCGCCGCGCCGGGGTGGCGCTCGAAACGGTGCGAGGGGAGATGCCGGCGACCGAGGGCGAGATGCTCGCGGCGGTGGAGGAGACGAAGTTGCGTCTCGGCCGCTGGCAGTCGGCGTTTGATGCGTCGGCCCGGCAGTATCAGTGCGTCGAGCGCTCGCAGCGCGGGTTAGCTGCTCAGTGTTCGCTGCTGGCAACGGTCAGTCTGCAGTTGGTGACGGACGATGGGACGGCGATAAACGGTGTGCGCGCCGCGAATCATCGGGCGGTCTTTGAGCGTGCGCTGGCGCAGGTGAACGAGATCGTAAACGCGGTGCTGCTGGCGGGGTCGTTGAACGAGCCAGAGCATGCGGAGCGTGCGTTGACGCATCAACGGGCGTTGGCCGCGGGTGTGGGGGAGGTGCTGGCGGCGACCGAGCCTTCTGATTTGCGCGATTTCGTCGCAGAGGTGGCAGACCGGATCAAGGATCTTGGCGACGAGTTGTCGAATCTACGCGAATCGCTGCGTGCCTCGCTGCGTGCGCAGCAGGAGTTGCTGGAGTGCGGAGATGCGGCGCGGGCACAGCTGGCGCCGATGGTGGAGCGCACGATGCATGATACGCTCGTGGAGACGAAACTGGCGCGGCAGCGGCTGGCCTGGCTGGTCACGGTGCTCGCGAGCGCGACGGTGGGGTTGCCGTTGATCGGGCTGATTTTGGGGCGTGGCGTGAGGCAGGGCATCCTGCGGCAGGCCGGGCCGGTGGCTCAGCGTTTCCGCGAGGCGGCCATTGCGATGGTTGACGACACGGTGGCGGCCGAGCGGGCGGGACGGCGGCTGCACTCGGCGGCGCAGGCGCAGGACAAGACGTTGGAACAACTGGAGTCTGCGGCGCAGTCCGCGACGCGGGCGGTGGGGACGGGCGCGGAGGCGGCGGGGCGTGCCGAGAGTCTGGTGACGGAGGCGGACCGGCATGCGGCGGAGGGCAGCGCGAATGTCGCGGGCTTGCAGAGGGCGATGTCGGAGATCGCGGTGGCCAGTGCGAAGGTGGACCGGTCGGTCGGGGCCATCGACGAGATCGCCTTTCAGATCAACCTGCTGGCTTTGAATGCGGCGATCGAGGCGGCGCGTGCCGGAGAGGCCGGGCGCGGGTTTTCCGTGGTGGCGGAGGAGGTGCGCCGGCTGGCGCAGCACAGTGCGGCGGCGGCACATGAGACATCGGCGATCGTGAGGATGGCCCACGAGGCGACGCAGCGTGGGGTGCAGGTGGGGCAGACCGTGGCGGAGCGGTTTGCGGCGATCACGCAGGCCGTGGCCAGCGCCAAGGTGGCGGTGCGGGAGACTCAGGCGGCTGCGGCGGTGCAGGTGGAAGTGGCGCGGGAATTGGGTGCGTCGATCGTGCAGCTGCGCGATGGGGTGGCGACGGTGGGTCAGGAGGCCGCCGCAGGTCTGGAGTTGAGCGAGGTGCAGCGGCAGCAGGCTGCGGAGTTGGAGCGCGAGGCGGCAGGGCTGGCCGACTATCTGGGTGCGCCTATCGTGACGCCTGAGATGGTGGTCGAGGCGCGGGATGAGGCGGAGGCTGGGGCATCGGCGCTGGCACCGGTGGGTTGAGCGGAGGTGGGGCGCGTCAACGTTTCCAAGCGAAGGTGGGAATGGCGTCGGCCTCGGCGAGGAGTTTCAGGGCGCGGGCTTCCGCGCGGCGCATGAAACGTTTTTTGTCCGGGTGCAGGTCGTCGTAGCCGGCGAGGTGGAGCCAGCCGTGGACGAGGTAAAGGGTGAGCTCGGTGGAAAAGTCGTGTTCATGGGCCTTGGCGTAGGCGGCGGCGGTATCGGCGGAGACGCAGATTTCGCCGGCGACGTGGAGGTCGGGCTGGCCCTCGAAAGTGATGACGTCGGTGGTGGTGGGGTCGTTGAGGAAATCGGCGTGGAGCTGGGCTTGCTCGGCATCGGTGAGGATGACGAGGGAGAGCTCGCCTTGGGGGCAGCCACCGCGGAATCGGCTGGCGGCGGCGTCGAGGAGCTGGATGGCGCGCAGGATGCCTGGGCGGGCGATGCGCAGGCGCGGGTGGCGGTTGGCGATGACGATTTCGCGCATGAGGTTTAGCTGGTGGCGGGGGCTGGCGTGGCGGGCGGGTAGGCGATGCGGCTGTGGAGCATGTTGCCGAGGGTGTGCTGGAAACTGGCCTTGATGCGGGCGAGCTCGGCGAAGGTGAGTGCGGCGGAGTCCATCTGCCCGTCGGTGATGCGCTCCTGGACGAGTTTCTCGATGATTTCGGAGGTGGCCTCGGGGGTGGAGGCTTTCATGGAGCGGACGGCGGCTTCGACGGTGTCGGCGAGGGCGAGGATGGCGAGTTCGCGGCCCTGAGGTTTGGGGCCGTCGTAGCGGAAGGGGTGGTCGTCGACGGAGGGGGCGGGGGCGCCGGGGATGGGCGACTTGCTGACGCGCTGGGTGGCGCGCTGGTAGAAGTAGCGCATGAGGGTGGTGCCGTGGTGCTGCTGGATGGCGTCGATGACGTATTTGGGCATGCGGTACTTGCGGGCGAGCTCGATGCCTTCGGTCACATGGCCGCGGAGGATGCAGGCGGACTCCTCGGGAGAGAGGTCGTCGTGGGGGTTGATGCCGTTGCGCTGGTTTTCTGTGAAGAAGTCGGGGCGGGTGGATTTGCCTATGTCGTGGAAGAGGGCGCAGACGCGGGCGAGCAGGGGGTTGGCTCCGATGGCGGCGGCGGCGTTTTCGGTGAGTTGGGCGACGACGAGGGAGTGGTGGTAGGTGCCGGGGGCGTCGAGTTGGAGGCGGCGCAGGAGGGGGTGGTTATAATCGGTCAGTTCAAGGAGGGTGATGTCGGTGGTGCGCTTGAAGAGGGATTCGAGGACTGGGAGGACGCCGACGACGGCCATGCCGGTGAGCATGCCGGTGAGCAGGCCGGCGCCCATTTGTTTGATCAGCGTCGGCATGGAGGTGCCATCGAGCAGGCCGACGAGGAGGGCGAAGATGGTGACCATGAGGCCACCGGTGGTGGCGGCGCGGACGACGTTGCTGCGCTGGTGGATGGTGCGGCAGCCGTGGACGGCGACGACGGAGGCGAGGACGGTGATGACTTGGACGTCGATGCGGTTGCCGTAAATGATGCCGGTGAAAAAGGAGATGAGGAGGGCGACGAAGATGGCCGAGCCAGCATCGATGAGGATGGCGATGATGAGTGGGGCGAGGGCGGTGGGTGCGAAATAGGGAAGGGTGGAGGCCCAGTCGCTGTTGGCTTCGAAGAAATCGATGTCGAGGAGGGCGTAGGTGGCGCGGACCAGGGCGAGGTTGAGGATGACGACCATCGAGAGCAGGGCGAGGCGGCCGTTGCTCTGGAGGGTTTCCGCGTCCTCAATGCGGATGTAAACGATGCAGGCGAGGACCATGGCGAGCACCAGGAGGATGCGGCTGGCCAGGAGCATGTTTTGCTCGTACGCGGCGGTGCCGTGTTCGTCGAGGTAGGCCCGGTAGGCCGTGAGCATCTCGTATTGCTCGGGGGTGACACGGGTGCCGGGCTCGATGATGGTCTGGCCGCGGTCGACGCGGATGGTGACGGGGGCGATGGTCTTGGCGGCTTCGATTTCGCGGAGGTGGGTGGCTTCGCGGCTGAAGACGAGATTTGGGGTGAGTCCGGTGCGGAAGATGCGGAAGAGGGTGAGCGAGAGCTCGCGGCTGATATCTTCGGCGGTGAGGCTGATGCGGAGGAATATCTGGGCTTCCTCCAGGGTTTGTACGGGGCGCTGCACGATTTCACCGTCGGCGGTCGCGATTTGGAAGACGATGACGCTGCCCGGTTCGCTATTGGCGGCGATGGTGGGGTCCTGGACGCCGGCGAGGTAGATGTCGTGGAGGACGACGAGTCCGTGTTCGAGGTAGCGGGCGCGGAGGGTGGCATCGCCACTGGCGATCAGAGCGGTGACGTCGTCGATGTTGAGACGGTAGGGGCCCCGTGCGTTAAAGGCGTCGACGAGGGCGGCGAGGGCTTGTTTGCGATTGGAAAGGGAGGGGGCGGATGCGGGGTGTTGGCGCTCGTAGGTTTCGAGTTGGGAAAACAGGTCGGTGAGGTCCGCCGAGAATCGCTGGAAGGGGGCCTGGTCGAGCCGATAGACGGGGGGGATGCGGTCGGTGAGGCGTTCGCGGCTCTGGCGGGTCTTTTCCTGGCTGACGTAGGTGAAGTCGGCGCTGGCGGTGAGGCGGACGTTGGCGATCTGTCCGGGCATGACGGGCTGGTTGACCGTGCTGACGCCGACGTAGCTGATGAGTACGATGGAGGCGACGGTGGCGATGAAGATGAGCAGGGCGATGAGCCTGCTGGTCTCCAGAAAGACGGTGGCGCGCGGCGAGAGTGTGGGGGCGCGCAGGTCGGCGAGCAGTTGCCGGAGGCGATAACGTGGAGGGGGCACGGCTCGGGATCAGTTGGTTTCGTCGGAACGCATGGGGTTTTTGTAGCGTTCGTAGGCTTCGATGATTTTGAGCACGAGAGGGTGCCGGACGACATCGCCGCCGTTGAAGTAGTGGAAATCGATGCCGGGGATGTTGGCGAGGATGCGGCTGACTTCGACGAGGCCGCTTTGTTTCGAGCGGGGCAGATCGATCTGGGTGATGTCGCCGGTGACGATCATGCGCGAGTCTTCGCCGAGACGGGTGAGGAACATCATCATCTGCTCGGGGGTGGTGTTCTGGGCTTCGTCGAGGATGATGAAGGCGTGCGAGAGGGTGCGGCCGCGCATGTAGGCGAGCGGGGCGATTTCGATGACGCCTTTCTCGGTGAGCCGGGCCACGTCTTCCGGGTCGAGCATGTCGTGCATGGCGTCGTAGAGGGGGCGCAGGTACGGGAGGATCTTTTCGCGCAGATCGCCGGGGAGGAACCCAAGGGCTTCGCCGGCTTCGACGGCGGGGCGGGTGAGGATGACGCGCTCGACCTGGTTTTTGAGCAACGCTTCGATGGCGGCGGCGACGGCGAGGTAGGTCTTACCGGTGCCGGCGGGGCCGACGCCGAAGACGACGGGGTTCTTGTGGATGGACTGGAGGTAGAACTTTTGCCCGAGCGTCTTGGGGACAATGCTCTTGCGCCGGGTGGAGATGATGACGGGTTCTCCGAAAAGGGCTTTCAGGTCGTCGGCGTTGCCGTGAGCGAATGTCTCAATGATGCGTACGAGATCGGAGGTCCGGAGGTTCACGCCCTGGCTGCGGGCTTCGTCGAGGTGGTCGATCAGGGTTTCGGTGCGGGAGATGGCGTCGGCCGAGCCCTCGATTTTGAGCCATTCATCGCGGGTGACGAGTTTGACGGAGAGGGCGTGCTCGATGAGCGCCAGGTTTTCGTCGCGATTGGCGTAGAGCGCCTGGAGGTGGCGGTGGCTGGGAAAATAGAGGGTTTTCGAGGGCACGGCGATCAGCGGGCGGCGAGTTGGGCGCGGAGGGTGGGGACGCCGGCAGTGAGTTTCTCCCAGGTGGTTTCGAGGGCTTGTGGGAGGATGCGTGTCTGGCCGATGACAGGCAGGAAATTGGTGTCGCCCTGCCAGCGCGGGACGATGTGACCGTGGAGGTGGGCGATGCTGCCGCCGGAGACGGGGTGGTCGAGGTTGAAGCCGATGTTGAACCCGTCGGGCTTGATGACGAGTTGCAGGAGTTGTTTTGCGAAAACGATGGTTTCCATCAGGTCGGCGCGTTCGGCGGAGTCGAGGCGTTCGAGCTCGGAGACTTCGCGGAAGGGGATCGCGAGGAGGTGGCCGGGGTTGTAGGGGAACCGGTTTAGCATCAGGTAGCTGAGCGTGGAGCGGTACACGATCAGGGCCGCCCGGTCATCGCCCAGTGCGGGCAACTCGGTGAAGGGGCGCGCCATTTGTGGTTGGTTCGACGCCTCCAGATATTCCATCCGCCAGAAGGGGTGCAGCTGCTGCATGTGCATTAAGGTGGCGATGTAAAGGCGGGGCTCAGGCAAAGTCAAAACCGCACCGTGTGCTGTGCGGAGTTTGGGCTTTGCGCTTGCCGTGGGGGAGAAGGATGGGCTTGCAAGACGGCCTATGTCGCAAACTCCCGCTCAAATTTCCCGCCGCCGCGTGGTCGTCACCGGTCTGGGCGCCGTCACTCCCGTGGGGAATACCGCTGTCGCTACCTGGGATGCCCTCCAGGCTGGCCGGAGCGGCATCGGCCCGCTGACGCGTTACGATACGACAGGCTGCCCGGTGACGATCGGGGGGGAGGTGCGGAATTTCGACCCGGCAGCGCCGCTGCCGAAGCCATTGTATCCACGCGGGGCGGCGGGTGAACCCCTCACGCATGCGGTGTCGCCCAAGGAGGTGAAACGTTTGGGCCGGTTCAGCCATCTCGGGCTGGTGGCGGCGGTGGAAGCGTATGCCGACTCCGGACTGGACGGCGTGCGCGCGACGATCTCGCCGGAGCGCATGGGCGTGAATGTCGGAGTGGCGATGGGGGGATTGCCTGAAGTGGTCGCGACGCAGGAACTGTGGAAGACGAGTGGCTACCGGAAAATCTCGCCGTTTTTCATCATCCAGGCGGCTCCTAATATTTTGGCCGGGCAACTGGCCATCGCTCTCAATCTGAAAGGCCCGAACATGAGTGTGGCTTCGGCGTGCGCGACCAGCGGGCATGCGTTGGGCGAGTCGTTGCGAGCGATCCAGCGCGGCGATGCCGACGTGATGATCGCCGGTGGCGCGGAGGCCGTGATCACGCCGATCGTCATCGGCGCGTTTGCGCAGATGAAGGCACTCTCGACACGTAACGACGCTCCCGAAAAAGCGTCGCGTCCCTACGATGCGGACCGCGATGGGTTTGTCTTGGGCGAAGGCGCCGTCGTTTTCGTCCTTGAAGAGCTGGAGCATGCGCAGAAACGCGGTGCCCGGATCTATGCGGAGCTTTGCGGGTACGGTGCAACCGCCGATGCACATCACATCTCCATGTTGGCGCCGGAAGCCGAGGGCTCCCAGCGCTCGATGCGCGGGGCTCTCGCCGATGCGGGGGTGGCTCCTGCGCAGGTCGGGTTTGTGGCGGCTCACGCCACCTCGACGCCGGGTGGCGACGTTGAAGAGGCCGGGGCCATCGCATCGGTGTTTGCCGAAGCAAAGGGCTCGTTGCATGTCAGTGGCGTGAAGTCGATGACTGGCCATCTGCTTGGCGCGGCCGGAGCGATGGGTGCTTTCTCGGCAGTGCAGGCGATCAAGCAGGGCGTGATTTCTCCGACGATCAACCTCGACCATATAGAGCCTGCCTGCGCGAGCCTTGGTCTGGATTTCACGGCCAACGTCGCGGTGAAAAAGCACGTGGACTACGCTCTGGCCAACAGCTTCGGCTTCGGTGGCACGAATGCATCGCTCGTGTTTGGCCGGATTTGATAAGTCGCCACGCGCCAACCCGATGGTGATGCGCCGCCGGGGGGGGGCTGGGCATAAAAAAGCGGCGGTCGAAAAACCGCCGCTTGATTGATCAGAAAGGAGCTAGATGACTGGCGGCGTCGGCCCTTGGCCGGCGTTGTCATCATCGTCGCCCGCCCAGACGTCGGCGGACATCTGGCACTCGAGTCCAGTGAGGAAGCTTTCCCACGTGGTCTCTTGATCCGGGTCGTCGTTGATCAGGCCCTCGTCCCACATCTTACGCCAGAAGGGCATGGCGTCGTTCATGGGATGCAGGACATGGACGGAGACGCCCATGAGCTTCAGCGCTTGGAGGAACGCCCGGCCGACTCCGTTACGTTGTTTGGTGGAGTGGATATTAACGATCGATATCTCGGAGTCGTTGAGGACTTCGATGTGGGTTTGAGGGTCGAGCTTACCCTCGTTCACATAATCCATGAGAAGGGATTGTGGACCGATCGGCATGGCGAGATAGACAGTTGGGCGTTAATTTAGTTCGCACGCCGGGGCTAAAAAGCTCCGCGTGGGAGTTTGATTCAGTATGGGGAGTATAACGGTAACGCGGAGGCGTGTCTTTAGATTAATGCGGAAAAATGCGTTAATTTTCGGTGACGCCGTTGCGTTGTCCGGAGCGGGCGTTTGTGCGCGATTCCGATGTGAAAGCCCCGCGTGTGTGTCCGCAAAAAAGGCGCGGCTTTTGGGGCCGCGCCTTGAAGGAGTTCCAGAAGAGAAGAATTACTTCTTCAGGCTGGCGCGGACGGAGTCCAGCTGGCCGGCGGAGCCGAGGAGCTGGTTGCGGCTGATGATGAACTTCGCGTACTCGTCCATGAAGGTCTTGCCGACCGGACGGAAATCGAATTCGGAGGGCTTGTCGCGGAAGAACTCGCGGTGAACGCGGGTCCAGACGAGGCGGCCGTCGGTATCGATGTTGATCTTGGTGACGCCGAGCTTGGCGGCGGGGAGGTACTCTTCGACGTTGACGCCGGAGGAGTCCTTGATCTGGCCGCCGGCCTTGTTGATGCGGTCGACTTCGTCCTTCGGAACGGAGGATGAGCCGTGCATGACGAGCGGGAAGTTGGGGAGGGCGTCCTGGATCTGCTTGAGCACATCGAAGTGCAGGGACTGCTTGCCCTTGAACTTGAAGGCGCCGTGGCTGGTGCCGATGGCGCAGGCCAGGGAGTCAGCGCCGCTGCGGGAGACGAACTCCTTGGCTTCAGCGGGGTTGGTGAGGGTGGCATGGCCGTCCTCGACCTTGATGTCTTCCTCGACGCCGCCGAGCTTGCCGAGTTCGGCTTCGACCGAGATGCCCTTTTTATGGGCGGCATCGACGACGCGCTTGGTGATCTCGATGTTCTTGTCGAGGGACTCGTGGGAGGCGTCGATCATCACGGAGCTGTAGAAGCCCGAGTTGATGCAGTCGTAGCAGGTCTCCTCGTCACCGTGGTCCAGATGCACCGCGAAGACGGCTTCGGGGAAGATCTGGTCGCCGGCGCGGATGATGGCCTCAAGCATGCGCTTGTCGGTGTATTTGCGGGCACCCTTGGAAATCTGGATGATGAAGGGGGCCTTGGATTCGATACAGCCCCGGAAGAGGCCCATCGCCTGCTCGGCGTTGTTGATGTTGTAGGCACCCACGGCATATTTGCCATAGGCGTGCTTGAATAGCTGCGCGGTGGATACGATCATAGGGAAAAGTGTGTGTTGACCGAGTGGTCACGCTACGGAGTGGGCGGAATGGGCGGCAAGGGTTTTCTTCGGTCTGGCCCTTGAAAACGCCGCGGGGAGTCCCGGCAGCGGTTTTAGGCCGCGCGTGCGAGCGGGAGCCAGAGTTTGAAATGGGTGCCCTGGCCGAGCTTGGTGTGGAACTCGATCCGGCCTTGATGCTGGGTGACGACGTTGCGCACGAGTGCAAGGCCATGGCCGGCGTGCAGCTTGGCATTTTTGGTGGTGAAGCCCGGTTCGAAGATGTGGTCGCTGGCTTCCGGCGGGATGCCGCATCCGGTGTCGCTGACTTCCAGGGTGACGCCTTCGGCTTCGACGGCGGTTTTGAAGATGATCTGGCCTTTCTCTCCATGGACCCCGCGGGCCTTTTGACTCTCGGAAATGGCTTCGCAGGCGTTGATCAGCAGGCAGAGCAGGGCCTGATTGAGTGCGTGGGGCTGGGCAGGGACTTGGGGCAGGCCCGGCGCAAGGTCAGTGGTGACGGTTGCAGCGTACTTCCATTCCTGTCCAGAGACGGCGAGTACGACATGGATGGCGTGGTTGAGATCGACGGGGCTGAATCCATCGCTGGCTGGTTGTGAAAACTCGCGCGCACTTCCGATGATCTGGTTAACCCGTTCGAGATTCGAAATCGATTTTTCGAGTGCGGCGGGCACATCCCCGAGAAGTTCTTCAAGGTCGGCCAGCCTCATGGGCGGTGTGGCATCCGCCGGCGCGATGGCTCGGTAATGGTTCAGGGCGGCAATGATGCGGGCAAAGGCGCCTTTGAGGAAGTGGGTTTGGTCGAGGATGGTCTGGGTCGGGTGGCTGATTTCTTTGACGATCCCGCAAAAGAGATTGCTTGAGGCATCGCGGCGCTGGGCCAGTTGGAGTTGGACCTCAAGCTCACGGCGTGCCTCCTCCGCGTGCTTCTGTGCGGTGATATCGCGTGAGATTCCGAAGGTGCCGATGACCTGCCCATCGCGGTCAAAGAGGGGGAATTTCGAGGTCGAAACCCACGTGACGTGGCCGTCCTCGTGTTTCTCTTTTTCGACGAGGTTGAGGAGCGGCCGCTGAGTCCTGATGATTTTTTGCTCGGCTTGAAACGCGGGGTTGGCGTGCTGAGTGGCGAAAAAATCGAAGTCGGTCTTGCCGATGGCTTCTTCGGGGCGGCTGAGGCCAAAGTGTTCGGCCTGGGCGCGGCTGATGCGCAGGAAACGGCTGGCGCGGTCTTTGAAGTAAATGTGATCGCGAGAGCCCTCAAGCAGAGCCAAGAGGAGCTCCCGATCCGAAAATCCGGTGTCGCCGCGCGATCGCGTCTGCCCGAGATGCTGGGCTTCGAGACAGAGCCAGGTTTTGCTGGTGGCGCCGCCGAGCAGGGGCGTGGTGAGGTTTGCGCGGACGGTGTGCTCACCGCCGGAAGTGTCGCGAAGTTCGCAAGTGCCTTCCCACTTGGCTTCGGCGTGGATCGTCGGGATGACTTCGCGTTGGAGCTGTTTGAAGAACTTAAGGCTGACGAAGTCGAGGAGGGTGACGTTATCGAGTGCGGTGGATTGCGTGGGGATGAAGCAATGGCGTGCGGAGCGGTTGAGATAGGCCAGCTCAAGTGTCGGCCATCTGAAAAAGGCCACCATGGTCGGTGCGTCGTCGCAAAGGGTGCAGACTAGTTGCAGGCGGAGCTCTTCGCCGATCTTATCGTGGGCAATGAAGGGGGCGACTGCGGGGGCGGGAGAGGTCGGGGATGTGGGAGACTCGGGAATTGCAGTCATGGTAGAGGGAGGCGGCGCGAGCAGTGTCGCTGAGTTATCGGACAAAGCAGACAGCGGTTCAGGTAAAAAGCCCGGCGGGCACACGTGAGCTTCGGGTGTCTGTCGGGTGACAAAATGGTGGTTTATATCGCTTTATACTCAAGGAGAAGATTCTTGGGAATACCGTTTGACGGGGAGGGGCTCGGGCCTACGGTGCGCCGTGACACCCTGCAGTGTTCGAGGTGCTTTCATTAATACGCTCTTCGCCTTTGAATCATAACGGGAGCCGCGAAAAGGCGGTGGCTGCTAGGCCGTAAATCGGACAGCAAAAGCCGCTTCCAAGGCGCCCACTTAAACATAAAAAGGTCCTGAGCCTTTGGGCATACGGCACAGGCGGGGTGTCACTCACTTTTTTCAAGAGGGGGGCGGGCGGCTCAAACCGATGTTGTCAACGCATCCCAAGCCCTTAGCGGTTTGGCTCCGACGATGCCCCTTTTACTCCTTCCCGCCTTCGGTCCATGGCTTCTGGCTGAGGACGCCATCGCCACGATCCCATCCGCCACAATCGCTTCTCTGCACGCATGACCATCGACGACATCCGGGGACAAATTTGCGGGTTGTGGGTGGACGAGGGCGGCATCGTGCACGTATGCGCACGCACCTCGGACGGCGGGCGCGTGGTGCACACGCTGCCGGGGTTTCGCCCTTTTGCATGGACACGTGTCGATGCGACGCCACCGGCGATTGAGGGGGCGACCTCCGAACCGCTGGCGGGCGACGGGCCTTTCTCTCGCCTGATCCATGTGACGCACCCCGATCTGCTCGATGCCGTGGAGGGCGCAGTCGGCAAGGGCGCGTACGATGCCGTCAACCAACTCGAGAGCCAGTTCCTCATGCAGCACCGGGCACGCTTGTTTGCCGATGTCGCATTTGGGCAGTTGCGCCGGTGCCAGCTCGACATCGAAACGGCGTCGGAGGACGGCTCTTTCAGCGACGCCAAGCGCCCCGAAGATCGTGTGCTGGCGATCGGTCTGCGAACGGGCGGGCGCAACCGGCTGCTCGTGCTGGAGGACTTGAACGACGCCGCCGAGAAGCGCCTGCTGGAGTCGCTCAACGCCGCGCTCGCCGAGGAAGATCCCGACGTGATTGAGGGGCACAATCTGTTCCGCTTCGACCTCGATTACCTGCGCCAGCGTTGCGCCCGCCTGAAAGTGCCGTGCGCCTGGGGCCGCTTCGGACAGCGCGCGACCTTTCGCAAAAGCCGCCTGAAAGTGGCCGAGCGCTGGATCGATTTCCCCCGCTGCGACCTGCCCGGACGCGCGGTCATCGACACGTATCTGCTCGTGCAACTGTACGACCTCTCGCGGCGCGAGCTCACGTCGTTTGGTCTCAAAGATCTCGCCGTCCACTTCGGCATCACCGCCGAAAACAGCGCCGAGCGTACGTACCTGCCCGGCGACGCGATCTACGCGGCCTACCGGACGGATCGCGAGCGTTTCGTCTCCTATCTGGGCGACGATTTGCGCGAGACGCAGGGACTCGCCGATCTGCTGCTGCCGACCTATTTCGAGCAGACAAAGACCTTTCCGCTCCAGCTCCAGGATGCTGCGCTGCGCGGGACGACGGCCAAGATCGACCTGCTCTTTCTGGAAGAGTACTACCACGCCCGGCATGCGATCCCGCTGCCGCCGGAGGTGAAACCCTTCGAAGGCGGCTTCACGCGGAGCTTCCACGAAGGCGTCTTCCGCCACGTGCTGCACTTCGACGTGGCCTCGCTGTACCCGAGCCTGCTGCTCCAGATCGGACGCAACCCGACCAACGATGCACTCGGCGTTTTCATCCCGCTGCTGCGCTCGCTGCGCGAGTACCGGCTGCGCTTCAAACAACTCGCGCGCACGGCGCCCACCGCCGAAGAGCGTGCCGAGGCGCAGGCGCGCCAGTCGAATTTCAAAATCCTGATCAACTCGTTCTACGGCTACCTCGGCTTTTCGGGGGCGCGCTTCGGAGACGGCGCCCTCGCCGCCGAGGTGACGGCGCGCGGCCGCGAGCTCCTCCAGTCGTTGATCGATACCTTCGAGCGCGAGGGCTGCACGATCCTCGAAGCCGATACCGATGGCATCTACCTCTCTTCGGAGACGTATTTCGCCGAGCCGGAGCGGCTGCTGGCGCGCGTGGTCGGCGGCCTGCCTCCGGGCATCGATCTCGAATACGACGGGCGCTACGAGGCGATGTTCTGTTACAAGGCCAAGAACTATGCGCTGTACGATGGAGCGCGGATCGTCCTGCGCGGAAGTGCGCTGCGATCGCGCGGTATCGAGCCCTTCCTGCGACGTTTCACCGACCAGTTGACGCATCACCTGCTCGGCGCCTCGGCGGAATCGCCTCTGCCCGCCGTCGAAGCTTATCGAGCGCAGTTGGCTGCTGCGCGGGTGCCGGTGGCCGAGCTGGCGAAGACGGAGGTGCTCAGCCAGAGCCCGGACTCGTACGAACGCTTCGTCGCCGAAGGGGGGAAACCCCGGCGTGCCGCCGCAGAGGCGGCGCTGCAACTCTCGCCGCGCCCGCGCATGGGAGACCGGGTGAGCTACTACATCACGCCGAAGAGCAAGGGCCGCACGGCAGACTGGCAACGTGCGCGACCGCTGGC
>MWDT01000011.1 GCA_002070825.1 Verrucomicrobia bacterium ADurb.Bin122 | reverse complement strand
GGCGATGTAGCCGGATTCGCCGCGGGCTTCCTTGTAGGCGGCGTAGGCGATGGAGGAGCAGACTGCATCGGCATCTGGATTGCGGTGACCGATGATGTAGGTGGCGTTTTGGGTGCTGGGCGCTGCGGCGGCGGACGTCATGGGAAGGCGGCCAAGTTGGCAGCCTTGCCAGCTTACGGGAAGCGAGAAATAAAAAGGCCCAGCGCTCTCGACGCCGGGCCGGGAAAGCCGTTGTCGATGTCTAGTTTGGGCCGGCTATGGCCGGGGTGCCGGACGCGCTGCCAAGGCCGCCAGGCGCGGTCGAGTAAATGCGCGCGGAGAGTGCCGGGTTGGCTGTGTTGTAGGGAATAGCTTCAAGAATATTGGTTACGGGCTTGGTCGAGCGGTTGGAGACGAGTCGGCCGACTGTATCCGAGTAGAACTGCACGTTGCCCCCAAGGAATGCGATATACCCTCCTGCGTCTTTGTACACGCCCGTGCTCGCGTCCCAATGCCCGTCGGCTCTGAGTCCGCGTGTGAAGGCGATGGGAGTGGTCGGCGGATCGGTGACGCGTACGCCGCCGACAAATTCCCATGCCAGCTGAGTGTTGGTCACAAATGATGCGTCCATGACTCGTGGTGCGCCGTCGGCAGCAGAGAGGATTGCGGTTGGATAGGTGCCTCCGAACGCTGGATCGATTTTGGAAAAGTAAAAGGACGGGTCTTGAAGTATGGCTTTTCGCGCCAGAAGTCCGGGCCAGAGATAGACGGCTCCGGCATCCGGGGTCGCGACGGTGCGGGTGCCGCGTGCGGTTTCCTGCTGAGGGTCTGGCAGGCGGTCGTTGTTGTCTGCAGCATAGAGAAGGGCGGCTTTGGTTATTTCCCGTAGATTGCTGGCGTCGACCGCGCGCTGGGCGCTTTCGCGGGCTTTGCCGACAGTGGGGATGATCACTGCGGCGAGGATACCGATGATCGCAATGACGGTGAGCAGTTCGATGAGCGTGAAGCCGCTAGGGCGTGACGAATGGTAACGCATGAGGGGTATGTGGTTGGCTGCTGGGCAATCGTTTTGCAGAAAGCAGGAGACGACAAGCGAAAACCTTTGCTGTCGGGCTCGACAAGCGGCGGCGCGCTCACCTACGGTGAACCACTAAAGTATGAAGATCTATCTGGATGGAAAGTTCGTCGATTCGGCTGAGGCAAAGGTCTCTGTGTTCGATCACGGGCTGCTGTATGGCGACGGTATTTTCGAGGGCATCCGCCTCTATAAGGGCAATGTCTTTCGACTGGATGCGCACTTGGAGCGACTGGAGTACTCCGCAAAGGCTATCCTCCTGAAGATGCCGTGGTCTCGGCAGGAAATTGCTAACGCGACCTGCGAAGCGTGCCGGCAAAATGGGCTGCAGGATGGCTATATCCGATTGGTCGTCACACGCGGCGTGGGCGATCTGGGACTTTCCCCCTGGCTTTGCCCGACCCCCTCGATTTTCATCATTGCCGACAAGATCAACCTTTATCCGGCGGAGTATTACACGAAGGGCATGGAGATCGTCACCGTGCCGACCCGCCGTGTGAACTCGGCTGCGTTCAGTCCGGCGATCAAATCGCTCAACTATCTCAACAATATCCTCGCAAAGATCGAAGCCCGGCAGTTCGGCGCCCCAGAAGCCATCATGCTCAACGATCAGGGTTACGTGGGCGAGTGCACAGGCGATAACATCTTCATGGTGCACAAGGGCAAAATCCTCACGCCATGCGCGCAGCAAGGCGCGCTGAAGGGAATCACGCGTGATACGATTTTTGACATTGCCCAAGAGATTGGTGTCCCGATCGAAGAACACGATCTGACGCGCTACGATCTGTGGAATGCCGACGAGTGTTTCCTGACTGGGACGGCCGCTGAAGCGGTCCCTGTCGTAAAACTCGATGGACGCCAGATCGGTGCAGGCACGCCGGGCCCCATCTTCGCCCGGGTTTTGGAAGCCTTCCGCCGCCGGGTGTTGACCGAGGGCACCCGTATTTGAGCGGTCCCTGCAGGTGTGCCATCGTTGCGCACCTTTTTCCGCGAGCCGCGCCACGAAGGCGCGGCTTTTTCCGTCGATAGTGGCCTTGCCAGAGGGGGGCACAGTGGCACGATGTGTGCATCGACATGGAAAATGGCTTCATTGCCGTTACATTGTTTAGGCTCTGGCTCGGTAAATTTCTTCTTACATGGCTTCATCTCTAAAGTGCGAAATCTGCGGCAAACCCGCCACGGTACACCTGACACAAATAGTGAACAATAAGGTGTATAAGGTCGATTTGTGCGAGGCTTGCGCCAAGGCCAAGGGGGTCACAGATCCCAGCGGGTTTTCACTCGCGGATTTGCTGGTCAAAGCCGCGCTTCAACCAGAAGCGGCCGCACCGACCGCGGGCACCCGTTGCCCTGATTGCGGATTCACCGCGCTCGATTTCAAAAAGCATGGCCGCTTTGGCTGCCCGTCGTGCTACGAGACCTTCAAGGAAATGGTTAATCCGATGTTGGAAAACATGCACAAGGGCGTAGCCCATGTGGGCAAGGTGCCTCATTCGGCCCTTTCCCGACAATCAGTCCACGACCGTATTGCCAAACTCGAAACCGAACTGGCCGAGGCCATCAAAACAGAGCGTTACGAAGACGCCGCCCGATTCCGCGATGAAATTGCCCAAGTCAAAAAAGACGCCAGCGCTGCTGCGACGACGCCCTGAGCCCATGACATTAGCCTCGCTCATCGATACGCCTTCCGAGCTGACCGATTCGGCCAGCAGCAAGACCGCGATCGTCCTCATGACACGCATCCGGCTCGCGCGGAATCTCGCCGGGCACGCATTCCCTGGCTGGGCCGACAAGACCGAGCGAGCATCCATTGTTGAGACCTGCCGGCAAGCACTCGCGGGCACCACGCAGATGAAGCGCGGGCTTTCGGTCGGAATCGAGGAGATCGGCGAATTGGAGCGCCAGATACTTGTCGAACGACATCTCATCAGCCGCGAGCTCAGTGGAGCCAAGGATAGCGCGGGAGTCGTCATCAGCCGTGATCAGGCATTTTCAGTCATGATCAACGAGGAGGACCACCTGCGCATCCAAGTTTTGCGCGCGGGCTTCCAACTCAAGAAGGCATGGAGTGCGATCAACGATTTCGACAACGCGCTTGAGTCGACTCTGGACTATGCCTTTTCGCCCACGCTGGGCTACCTTACGGCTTGCCCGACCAATCTCGGGACTGGGTTGCGCGGATCTGCAATGATGCATCTTCCCGGGCTGGTCCTCTCCAACCAGATGGAGAAAATCGTCCGCGCTGTGAACCAGCTCGGCATGGTTGTTCGCGGCCTTTTCGGGGAGGGATCGGATGCGAGCGGCTCCATCTTTCAGATCTCGAATCAGACGACGCTCGGCGAGTCCGAAGAGGACATCATCAAACGTCTGCAGGCGGTGCTCCAGTCGATCATCGATCACGAGGTAAACGCCCGAGAGAAGCTTCTGGAAACCGACGGTTCGAAGCTCTTCGACAAAATCGGCCGCGCTTTCGGCATCCTCCAAAACAGCCATTTGCTGACCTCATCCGAGGCGATGAACCTTCTTTCTCTGGTGCGTCTTGGCGTCGATCTCGGCATGTTCGCCGAGGATCGGCGTGCGGTGGTCGATCGCCTGTTCATCGAGGCGCAGCCGGGCCACTTGCAGCACGCGCAGAAAGGCTCATTCGAGCCCGAGCAACGTGATCGGCTGCGTGCGTCGCGCCTGCGGCATGAGTTTTCGACATTCAACCGGCCCGATTTCGACAACGTCGGCAAAAACTAATTCCCCTTTACCAACATGTCCCAAGAGCCAATGAACAACTTCACTCCGCGTGCCCAGCAGGTGCTCTCGCTTGCGCGCAAGGAAGCGGATCGTTTCCATCACAATTACGTGGGCACCGAGCATATTTTGCTTGGCCTGATCAAACTGGGGCAGGGCGTCGCCGTGAGCGTACTCCAGCGGCTCGGTCTCGACCTCGAAACCGTTCGCGGTGCTGTCGAGAAACAGGTCGGAATGGGCACCGAGACGAAAGCCCAAGGAAGTATCCCGTACACCCCTCGCGTGAAGAAAGTCCTCGCCTTGGCGGGTAAGGAGGCCAAGGCGCTCAATCACTCCTACGTGGGGACCGAGCATTTGCTTCTTGGGCTCCTCCGGGAAGGTGAGGGGGTTGCAGCCCGCGTGCTCAAGTCGCTCGAAGTTGACATCGAACGCGCCCGCCAGGAAATCCTTCGCGAGCTCGACCCGCAGTTTTCCGGCACCACGCCCGAGCCTGGCACGCCTCCTGAAGAGGCCTCGGCGCCATCCCCTCGCGGTGGCGGTGTGGAGGATAAAAAGGAGGTCAAGACTCCCGCCCTCAAGGCGTTTGGCCGCGACCTCACGGAACTGGCTCGGAAGGGCGAACTCGACCCCGTCGTCGGCCGCCAAAACGAGATCCGCCGTGTGATCCAGATCCTTTGCCGCCGCACGAAAAACAATCCCGTACTCATCGGTGAGGCTGGTGTGGGCAAAACCGCAATTGTGGAAGGCCTCGCTCAGGAGATCGCCAGCGGCATCATCCCCGAGATTCTCATCGACAAACGTGTCATCACACTCGACCTCGCACTCATGGTTGCCGGCACCAAATACCGCGGCCAGTTCGAGGAGCGCATCAAGGCTGTGATGGACGAGATCAAACGCGCCAAAAACGTGATTCTGTTCATCGACGAGATGCACACGATCGTCGGCGCCGGCGCGGCCGAGGGCGCGATGGATGCCTCCAACATCTTCAAACCCGCGCTCTCCCGTGGTGAACTCCAGTGCATCGGTGCGACCACGCTCAACGAGTACCGCAAGTACATCGAGAAGGACTCCGCGCTCGATCGGCGCTTCCAGTCCGTAAAAGTGGAGCCACCCTCTGTCGAGGATACGATCACGATCCTCAAGGGCATCCGTGGCAAATATGAGGAGCACCACAAAGCGGTTTTCACCGACAAATCGCTCGAAGCGTCGGCCAAACTTTCCGACCGGTATATCACCGGGCGTTTCCTTCCAGACAAAGCCATTGATGTGATGGACGAGGCTGGTGCACGCGCACGCATCGCCTCACTCAACCGTCCGCCGGAGCTCGAAACCCTGAACAAGGAGATCGAGGAAACCTGTGCCAAGAAGGAGAAGGCGATCGCCGAACAACATTTCGAGGAGGCCGCCCGCTTCCGGGATCAGGAAAAACAACTTCGCCTGAAACTGGAAGAGACCACCGAAGCTTGGAAAAAGGCGCGGGAGGCCCATCGCTCCAATATCGACGAAGACTTGATCATGCAGGTGGTGGCCGACTGGACCGGCATCCCTCTTTCCCGCATGGAAAAGAAGGAGAGCGAGAAATTGCTCGGGCTTGAGGGCGAGATCCAGAAGTCCGTCATCGGGCAGGATGCGGCGGCGTCTGCGATTGCGCGCGCCCTCCGTCGTTCGCGCGCCGATCTAAAGGATCCCCGCCGGCCGATCGGCTCGTTCATGTTTGTCGGCCCCACCGGCGTCGGCAAAACGGAGACCGCCAAGCAGCTCGCGGCACAGATGTTTGGCAATCAGGATTCGCTCATCCAGATCGATATGAGCGAGTACATGGAGAAGTTTGCGGTTTCGCGCATGATCGGTTCGCCCCCCGGATACGTCGGCTACGAGGAAGGTGGTCAGTTGACCGAACAGGTGCGTCGTCGCCCGTATTCGGTGATCCTCTTCGACGAAATCGAAAAGGCGCATCAGGACGTGCTCCAGATTCTCCTGCAGATTCTCGAGGACGGACGCTTGACCGATTCGCTCGGCCGCACCGTCGATTTCCGCAATACGATCATCATCATGACGTCCAATGTCGGAGCTCAGGTGCTTCAGCGCCAGACTTCGATGGGATTCTCCGCGGCGGCGAGTGGTTTCAGCGACCATGAGAAAATGCGCGAGAAGGTGCTGGAAGAGGCGAAGCGCGTTTTCAAACCCGAGTTCCTTAATCGTATCTCGGACATCATCTTCTTCCGGCCGCTCGATAAGAAAGACCTGGCGAAGATCGTCGATATCGAGCTGGCCAAGTTTGCCAAGCGCCTCACGGAGCGCAAAATCACGCTCGAGTTTACCGCAGAGGCCAAGGCACTGCTCATCGAAAAAGGGTATGATGAAAAATATGGTGCCCGCCCGCTTCGCCGGGCGGTGGAGCACTATCTGGAAGATCCCTTTGCCGAGGCGATCCTTCGTGGAGACGTAAAGGAAGACGAGCCGGTGGTTGTCGACCGCGACGGAGAAAAACTCGTGTTCAAGCAGAACAGCAAAGCGGCCGATACAGGAGTAGCTCAATAAACGGCCACCCGCCGTTCACGAAACGTCCCCGGAACGATGCAAGTTCCGGGGCGTTTTCATTTATGGAGTTCGGGGCCGGCGCATCTCACGGATGCTCTTGGATGCCTCATTCTGTACGGGGCCGGCGCAGCCTTGAGACGAGTCCGTACTTCGGGCTGCCAATTGCCGATCCCATGAAGGCCACGCCGAGGCAGATGACGATGCAGGCGCCACTCGGCCAGCCAGCATGGTAACTCAGTAGAATCCCCACGAGTGAACCGGCGGCGGCCAGGCAGGCAGAGCAGATCAGCATGCCGGGGAGCCTTTCGCACCAGAGAAAGGCCGTGACGGCTGGCAGCAGAAACAGGCCGAGCGCCAGCACGATACCCATCGTCTGTAGCGCTGCGATCAAGTTGAGCACGGTGAGCGTCAAGAGTCCCATGTGGATCACGCCGCCCGTACCACCTGTCGCGCGGTAAAATGCCGGATCAAAAGTTTCGAGTAGAAGATGCCGGTAGAACAGGATGACGACTGCGAGCGTGGTGGCACTGGTCGCACTGGCGAGATGGAGGTCGGAAGGGCTCACGCCGAGGATGTTTCCAAAAAGGAAATGCATCAGATTGAGCGGCGTGCCGGACAGATTTACGATGACGACGCCGGCGCCAAACAACGCGACGAAGAGGGCGCCAAATGCGGCATCCTCTTTTACACGGGTGAGCCGGCTGAGCGTGGCGCTGCCGAGTGCCGTGAGGAGGCCTGCTACCAGTGCCCCGAAGAACAATGCAGGGAGGCTCGTACCAAAGGCCAGATACGCCAACCCGATGCCAGGCAGGAGGGAATGGGCAAGCGCATCGCCCATGAGTGCGAGCCGGCGCAGGACGAGAAAACAGCCGAGGACTCCACCGCTCACGCCAAGGGTGACCGCCGAGAGCAGGCCGCGTTGCATGAATTCATAGCGGAATGGCTCCACCAACAGGTCGTAGAGGCTCATTGGGGAAACTCGGTTGTGCGGCTCATCTTGAGCGGATCGCGTGGATCTTCATGCGCACAGTGTGCGTGGCGGTAGGCTTGGGCGATGTGCTCGGGACTGAGTACGGCTTGGATGGGCCCGGCTGCGATCAACTCGGTGGCCAACAAAAGCCCGTGGTCAAAATGTCGCCGGGCGAGCTCGATATCGTGTACCACGGCAAGGACGGTACGGGCCTGTGCCCGCCAGTTGAGCAGGATGTGCGTCAGCTCTTCCGTGGCAAAGAGGTCGAGCCCGGCAAAGGGCTCATCGAGGAGAAAGATGTCGGCGCCTTGTGCGAGGGCCCGGGCGAGGAAGACTCGCTGCTGCTGGCCGCCGGAAAGTTCACGAATCTGCCGTGCTGCGAGGCTAGAGAGTCCAAGCTCCTCCATCGCGCGGTCGATGCGAGTCCGATCCTCGTGGTCGAGTCGTTGGTAGAAGCGTTTTGCGGGATATCGCCCTTGGGCGACAACTTCGCGCACGGTGATAGGGAAATCCCAATCTATGGACTGGCGTTGCGGCAGGTATGCCAGTCGTGGGAGCGCATGGTGCGGGTGCGCGTCGCCGATGCGTACTTCGCCAGAGGCGAGCTGTTGCCAGCCAAGAATGGTGCGCAGAAGTGTGCTTTTGCCCGCGCCGTTCGGGCCGACGATGGCCACGAGCCCTCCGCACGGAATATCCGTGGTGATATGACTGAGAGCCCGTGCGCGTCCGTAGCAGACGGAGACGTCGCGAAATCTGAGGATGTTGTGGGTGATGATCGGCAAAGTGAGGCGCGGCTCCTGCACCTTACCAAAGTCGTCAAGCCGTGCGGCTCCAAAGCTTATTTTGCCCGCGTGGGGAAATTCAGGCGGATCATCGGTTCGTCGGAGGCCGCGGGTGCACTGGGCTGGGCGGCACTGGAGGCCTCGATGGGCGCGTGGGCGATGGGGGAGTCTGCAAGCTGGGTTGCGCCTGCGGGCACATTGGGCCGGTATTCGGAAACGAATGCAGGATCGGACGCGGGGATGGCGGCAAAGCCTTTTTCGAGCAGTTCGATGCTCCGGAGATCGCGGGATTTGCCCATATCGATTTTGCGCGGTTCCGGACCGAAGCAACCCATGATCACCACGATGACGCGGTGCCCATTCCGCTCCGCCGTCGTACTCAGGCAGTAGCCGGCATTTTGAGTGTAGCCGGTTTTCAAGCCATCGACGCCCGCGACGCGCCCGAGCAGTTTGTTGTGATTTTCCATCCGGATTGGGCCTTGGGCGCGTCCGGTACCGAAGTCGCGTTGTTTTACAGAGGAGTATTTGAGCACATCGGTTTTTAAGACGAGGTGCCGGCAGAGGGCGGCAAAGTCGCGCGGGGTGGTCAGGTCGCCTTCGTTGATATCCTGACGTTTCGAGGTCAGGCCGTGCGGGGTCCTAAAGGTGGTGTTGCGCATGCCGATCTCACGGGCCTTGGCGTTCATCAGCTCGACAAATCCGGGGACCGAGCCACCGGCCGTGCGGGCGAGGGCATGAGCGGCGTCGTTGGCAGACTGGATCATCATCGCGTAGATGAGATCTTCGACGGAAAACGTCTCGCGCGGGTCGAGGTAGACCTGGGTGCCGCCCATGCGGGCATCCGACGCGTCGATCTGTACCATGGTGTCGAGCGTTAGCGCACCGCTCTGCAGCTTGTCTGCGATGACGGCAAAGGTCATCAACTTGGCCATGCTGGCTGGTGGGCAGACGACATCGGCATTGCTCTCCGAAAGCACTCGTCCGGTGGCCGCATCAAGGACGATGGCTCCACGATAGACTCCGGCATCGTCGCCCGACGATGCTTTGTTCTTCCGGGCGGCAAAGACCGGGGCGGGCGCACACAGGCCGAGCGCCAGCAGGGAGCAGAAAACCAGCGGGAGGAGACGCGGGAAACGCATTTGGCGGAGGAAGGCGATTTTCCCCTTTTCGGCGAGTCGAAATGCAGGATCACGGCAGTCTGCCCGCGATCAAAAATCAACCGAAGGCTTCGGCGGCGATGCCGTAGCGCAAATTATGAAAGGTATGATGAAACGCAGAGAGATGCCCGGCATCGGCGACGGCCTCGATGGTGGCCAGTGCGACTGGGAAAACATCGGCGCGCGATGGAGGGAGCCCGGGGACTTCCAGGTGACGGGCTGGCAATGGGAGGGCGGCAGTGCGGTTGAGCAGGGTTTGAATGCTACTCGTGTCGATCCGCGCAGGGGCGTCGAAGAGGGGACATCCGGCATTGGCGGCGAAGATGGCGCGCACGGTGGTCATGCTACCGCCGGCAAAAACAGCCTGTGCAGGCGCTCGCAGGTCGAAGCTGAATCCACTTGAGGCGAGGCTGTCTCTCACATGTGCCCGCACCTGCTGGAGCGCAGCGACGTGGATGGGGGCAGCGCTATCGGCCACGAAGCGCTCGGTGAGGCGCACGCATCCGAGCGGCAGGCTGATGGCTTGCTGTATACGGCGTTTTTGGAATCGCAGGCATTCAAGGCTGCCGCCACCCAGATCGAAGACGTAGAAATCGTGCAGCTCGCGAAGCGCGGGATCGCAGGTCAGGCCGCGTCCGATGGCGTTGGCTTCTTCCTCGCCGGTCAAGATGCGCATCGGGTGCCCGGTGGCAGATTGGACTCGGGCGCAAAAATCCCTGCCGTTTAGTGCGTCACGGACTGCGCTGGTGGCGACGATCACAGTGCTGGCGGGCGCAAATGGAGCGGCGTCGGCCAACAGTGCTGTGATTGCATCGAGACCGCGCGTGATGCCATCCTCACTGAGTACGGGGTTGCCCCGGCTGATGCCGGCGCTGATGCGGGCATCAATGGTACGCGCGGAGAGCGTCTGGATGGATCCGGGCGTGCCGGGGGCGGGCGCTGCGACGAGCAACTTGATGGTGTTGCTGCCGACATCGACGATGGCGATGGGGGCGGGCATGGCGGTCAGAGCTCGAATGTGGCCGGCGCGATGAGGACGACAAACTCGCCCTTCAGGCTCGTCTTGGCGAGGCGCTCGTGCACTTCGCGAGCGGGGCCCACCAGGAAGGTTTCGTGAAGTTTGGTAACCTCTTTTGCGATGGCGATCACACGCGCGTCACCGAGTGTGGCGACAATTTCGTCGGCGAACTTATCGATGCGGTGGCAACTTTCGTAGAGTGCGAGCGTGTAGTCAAAGTCGCGGTACTTGGATAGGAATGCGATGCGGGCTGCGGATTTCGGAGGCAGGAATCCGGCAAAGAGGAATCCATTGGTGGGCAGGCCGGCGGCGCTGAGGACGGCGGCCAGGGCGCAGGCGCCGGGGACCGGGGTGACCGGCAGTCTGGCGCGACGGCAGGCCCGCACGATGCGGAATCCCGGATCGCTGATGGCGGGCGTGCCCGCGTCGCTGACCAAGGCAATCGACTTTCCCGCTGCGAGCTGCGCGGTCAGGCGGCTGGCGGCCTCCTGTTCGTTGTGATCGTGGTAGGCGATGAGCTCCCGGTGCAGTCCAATCCGGGTGAGTAGGGCGCCGGTCGTGCGCGTGTCTTCACAGGCTACGAGATCGACACTTGCGAGGATGGCTTTTGCACGGTCGGACAGGTCGGAGAGATTTCCGATGGGCGTTGCCACGACGTAAAGGTGCCCGGGTTGCGCGGTGAGCGACGTGTTTTCCATGTGGGACGAAACAAAAAATCCGGCGGGGCTGGCCGCCGGATTTCAAAGAGGGGATTGTTATCAGCGGACGCCGCTGCCTTCCGGGTTGCCCATTCCAGGGACCTGACCTTCCCAGCCTGCGGGACGGCTCCACGGGATGGAGGAGTCCTGTTCTTGCCGGGGCGAGAAGCATCCGGAGAGCAGGGCTGCAACGGCGCTCAGAAGGAGAAGGATCACGGGCGTGCGAACGTGTTTCATGCGGGGAATCAGACTCTGATAGTGAGGGAATTGTTTCGCGCAAGGTTGCATACAGCCTGCCGCGCGAGGCGAGCGCGAAGTTTTCAGCGTTCGTGGAGGTAGGGCGATTGCTGCGCCTCGAGTTGGCGGTGTTGCTCGATGTAGCGTCCCGAAAGTTCGTTGATTACTTCGTCGAGGTCGCGTTCGGCGACGTAGTGGGCCTGGGCGTGGACGCGCAGTTGTTGCCAGTAGTTGTCGAGGTAGGCGCTTTCGCGCTGAGTGACGTACTCATGCGCGGCGTCGATCGCCGTCTGTAATTGGGGGATGCGCTCGGCGATGGTGGCGCGGATGGTCCCCTCGATCTGCTGCATTTGGGTGACGGCCTCGGCTTCGTCGAGCTTGGCGAGGCGGTCCACGGTGATCGCTTGGGTGGGGATGGGCGGGGCCGGGATGCGCAGCCCGTCGTAGATTGTTTTTTCGGCAACGCGGACGACGCGTTGGGCGTTGAGCTCGTATTGGAGCGTCTGGCAATCGAGCGCGGCGGCGGATTGTTTGAGCTCGGCATAAGCCCGATTGATGCTCTCTCGACCCTCTCGATTTACGGTCGCGAGTGTGAGGCTGCGAATTTCGCGTGCGTAGGCCTGAAGGCTTTCGGCATACGGAGAAATCTGGTTGCTAACTTGTGTGAGTGCCGAGCGCACATCGCCACCGCTCCGATATTCGGCGGAAACGCGGTAGAGGTACCCGTGGAGCTGGGGGCGAATCTCCGAGCGCACCCACGTCTCAAGCATGGCGACTTTATCGAGGCGGTGTTGGAGTGCGGTCTCCCCATCGACCGCATCCTGAAGGGATTTTTCGAAAATCTCCCGCGTCTTTTTCGTCCCAAGAAAACCAAAAGGAGGGCGAGTCTGGCGAACCTGTTGGGTTTTCTCCGCTGCTTCCGAAATGGCATGGTCCAGCGCATGTCGGCAAAGCGCTAAGTACGCCTCGTCGCGCAGCAGGGCGATCGTTTCGGAGGATAATGACATGAGCAGACGCGGCTCGGGGAAGACTTCGGTGTGGGATGGTCGGTTCGGTGAAGGTGGATTATCGATTTAGTTTATCGCGCAAAGTGTTTTACGGAGATTTGTAAAAAAACTTTAACAAAACCAAGGAAGATTATTACGCATTTGGCCCTGCTATTGCTATTATCCTATCCGCCAATCGTCTAGCACTCTCACGTAGCCAGAACTGTCCCTTTTCGAGCGTCGCGGTGGTGGCATCTCCCATGACGCCACTCTGCGAGATATCTTCGGTGATCCAGGCAAAGGTCGCGGGGGCTCGCTCGGGGCGAAGTTTCCCGGAATCGTCGAGACGGGCGGGGTATTCGCAGACAGCCCGGTCCATGTGCACCAATGAGGGGGCGCAGGCGAGCATCAGCGACGTTTCCCATTCGTCCGCATGAAAGCCCCAAGCTGCTTCCTGCGTGGATACTTGTGGTTTAAATCCGTGGCGGAGCATCGTGGCGTCGAGGCCGTGCATATCGCGGAGTTCTTGGATGGTATAGGCGAGGACAGCGCTGTTGCCACCGTGTGTGTTGAAGATCGCCAGCCGGCGGAATCCCAGTTCCTTGAGCTGACGGGCGATGGCGAGCACCAAACGCCGCAGTGTGCCCGCCGAGATCCAGAGTGTGCCGGGAAAATTCGCATGCTCGTTGCTTTTCCCGAAGGTGATCGGCGGCGCGATGTACACTGGTACGCGGCCAGCCACCTGCACCAGTGCCTCGTGGAGGAGCGCCTGGCCCAAAATGGCATCGACGCCGACGGGCAGGTGGGGCCCGTGTTGCTCAATCGCGCCGGTCGGCAGGATAATCACAACCTGATCTTTAGCCGGCAGTGCTGCGAGTTCGGCACGGCTGAATGCGGGAAGGTAATGGCTCCTGTATGAGGGGAACGGTTGGTCGGGGCCGAGCAGGCCGGGGGCAGGTGGGGGTTGTTTGGCTGAGTGGTGTTCGGCAATCTCAGTCAGCAGCGAGGTGGTGAGTCGGATGGCTTCTGTGTTTTCCGATTGGGCAGAAACTGCGAGGCCCAGGGCACGGGCGTTCATCACATACGTGCGGAGTCCCAGATCGGCGCGAAGGTCGATGGCGGCGGTGGCCACAAATGGTTCGCTGGCGCTGTTCGTATTGAAGAAAACGAGTTTTTGAAACCCTGCCTTCTTCACTCCCTGCGCGATTTCGCGCACGAGGGCGTGGGCCGTCTCCGGGTCGATGCCAAACAGACCGGTGCTGCGTGTTGCCAGCACAAATCGAAGCGGCGGAAGGACGACCGGGGCGGGGCTGATCCGGGACTGGCCGAGGGCTTGCCTGAGCCATTCGCTGCCGTGCAACTCCTCCAAATCGCAGGGCTCAGAGTCCTCGGTGGCCGAGAAACCGTGGACAGGAAGAATAACCACCGTGGCGGCTGCCTCAGAACTCCCGGCAAACTCTGGCCAGGTGCGATGAGCCCAGTTTTGCGAAGGATCGATATTGGCGAGCCAACATGTGCGCATGTCGACAGGCTACGCATGCAGGCCTGCGGGGCCAGCCCGCTTTCCTAAATCCATCGATGGGGCGTGTCGGGCGTGGACCACACACGCCCTTGAAGAGCGGATTAATGCGCGATCTGCTCGGCAATTTCCTCCAGCGGGTAGGTGAGGATCTCGGCGAGCGTGGGATGGTACCAAGGCGCTTTCAAGATGTCGAAAACCGTGGCTTTCATCGCCAGCGGTCCGCTGAAACAGTGGATCAGCTCGCCCGCCTCAGGCCCGACGATCTCGGCACCTAGGATGCGGCCGCGCTGGGGCTCGGCCAATACCTTCACATAGCCAAGGCATTCATCCATCAGGATGGATTTTCCGTGATCGTTGAACGGATAACTCGCCGTCAAATGGGGCGTGCCTGCATCACGAAGTTCGCGCTCGCTGGCGCCGATCCGCGCGACCGCGGGCGAGGTAAAGACGACGCCCAGCAAAGGCATCGTCGAGACCGGCCGCAGCCCGCGCACTCCTGCGGCATGTCGCGCGGCAAGTTCGCCCTGCGCTACTGCGAGGTGGACGATGTCGTGTGGACCGCAGACATCCCCCCCGGCATAGATGTGCGGTTGTGTCGTCTGTTGCCAGCGGTTCACGCGAATGCGACCGGTCGCACTCAGCTCGACGCCGGCGGCACCGAGTGCGAGCCCATCGGTCAAGGGCTCACGGCCCAGCGCATTGACGAGATGGCGTGCGCGCACGGTCCGCGAACGCCCCGAATCGAGGTCGACAAAACGCACCTCGACTTGCTGCCCGTGGCGGGAGACGGACTCAAGGGATGTCCCGGTGTGCAGTTCGATTCCTTCGTCTCGAAACGCCTGCGCCACGACGGCACCCGCCTCGGGCGAGGTTTCCTTGAGGATTTGCGGGCTGCGCTGAATCTGAATCACCCGGCTGCCGATTCGCCGAAGGAACTGCGCGAGCTCGCAGGCGACGATGCCACCGCCAAGCATGATCACGCTTTCGGGCACACGTTTTAGTGCGAGTACGTCGTCACTGGTCCAGTAGGGCGTCTCCGGGAGTCCTGGAACCGGCGGCACGCTCACGCGCGAGCCCGTGGCGATGAGGAATGATCCAGCCTGGAGCTTGAGTCCGTCGTCGAGCTCGACCGTGTGGGGATCGAGAAAACGCGCCTGGCTCCGGTAGAGCGCGTACTTTCCGGACTGCAGCTGCTGCATGCGGAAGTCGGCAAATTCTCCGATGATTCTTTGTTTTCTGCTCTGGAGTGCCGCCATGTTGACCTTGGCGGAGGGAATGCGCAGTCCGAATGTCTTTCCCTTCTGGGCGCGATGTAGGATGTCGGTGGACCAGAGAAGGGTCTTCGACGGCATGCAGCCGCGCAGGATGCAAAGCCCGCCAAGTTCGCGAGCCCCATCGACGATTGCGACGCTTTTGCCGAGTGAGCGGGCCACACGTGCACCGTTGAAGCCCGCCGAACCTGCGCCAATGGCGATGAAATCGTAGGTTTTAGTCATACGTTGAGGATTGGGGCGTGGAATATAACTACGAGTCTCACTAATTCATGCGCGAGCAATGCAACGTGCCGCGTTCGTCGAGGTGTGCGACAGTGAGCCGGTTCCTCCTACCGCCCCCGGCCGAAGAGCATCACATGGATTGTCTTCAGCACGATGGCCGCATCCATCTGGAAGGAAAAATAGCGGATGTAGTAGAGGTCGTACTCCAATTTCCGGAGCGCGTCGTCCACACTGGCGCCATAGGGGTAGTGGACTTGCGCCCATCCGGTGATTCCTGGACGGACAAGATGCCGAAAGTGATAGCAGGGGATTTGCTTTTCGTAATCGGAGACGAGGCGTTCCCACTCCGCGCGTGGACCGATCATGCTCATGTCGCCACGTAGCACGTTCCAGAGTTGTGGAAACTCATCGAGGCGGATCGCCCGCAGCAGACGACCAAACCGGGTGATGCGCTTATCGCCGGGTTGTGTGTAGAGGGCGTCTCCCGGCGCAGCCGGGCGCATGGTGCGAAGCTTGATCAGCGTGAATGGGCGGTCATTTCGGCCTATGCGTGTCTGCCGGAAAAGGGCGGCTCCGTGGCCGTCGCAGCGGATGGCCAGGCATGCCAGCGCGAGGAACGGCGCAGCGAGCAGCAATCCGGCGCCGGCGAGCAGTACGTCGCTGAGTCGTTTGAGCCGCTCGTAAACGGGGTCGCGTGCGGCCTTGAAGCCTTCTTGGAGGAGCCAGCTTTGGTTGACCCTATACAGCGGGATTGTGCGCCAGTAGGTCTGGTGAAACCGCTCGAGCGTGTAGGTGGGGACTCCGGCAAGGTAGAGGCGTACCAGCTGCTGGGCGACAGACGTCGGCAACTCTCGGCTGGCCTCCCTCAGTACGATGGCTTCCGCAGGAAGTTCGCCGCTTTCTATTTTGTCCAACATGCGTGGCAGCGCTCGGTCCATTGCATGCTCCGCGGCTTCGTCGATCACGCAGGCTTCGACCGGCTGGCTGAGACCGCGTTGCTGCGCAAACACGCGGAAGTGGGCGCAACTTTTCTCACTGCCGACAAAGATGATCGGCCGTTCGCCGCGCCGGCGCCTGAGTTGC
>MWDT01000010.1 GCA_002070825.1 Verrucomicrobia bacterium ADurb.Bin122 | reverse complement strand
TGGCGTACACCTTGCCGATGCCGGGCACGAGGCCGCTGCCGAGGTATTTGCGGATGCCGTAAACGCTGGCGGGCAGCTCGGCCTTGAAGCTGACCACGCGGAACTGGTCGCCGTGCTGCGCGTGGTGCGTCCACTCGCCGGCGAGGTGGAGCGTCTCGCCGCACTCCACGCCGGGCAGCGCGCCGACGATGGTCACGAGGCCGGGCTTGGGGCCGCGGGCCGAGGCCTCCGAATCGGGGCGAAACTCCGCGATGGTGTAGTGGTTCTCCTCGTTGAGGAAAACGATGCGCTCAAGGACACCGGTGAGCGAGGAGTTGGAGGCAGGCGCAGCCACGGATGCGCCGAGGTGAAACGTTTTCGCGGGCGGAGGCAATCGGCGTTCGCCCGGTTTTTCGCTCAGCGTCGGCTCGGCACGTGCACGACCTGCATGCCCGCCGCGCGCGCCCCGCGCATGCCAGGCTCCGCATCCTCGAAGACGAGACACTGCGCCGCCGGCACGTGCATGATGCTCGCCGCCAGCAGAAACATGTCGGGCGACGGCTTGCCGTGCACGACATCGTCGGCGGTGACGATGGCGCGGAAATAGCCGCCCAGCCCGGCCAGGCGCAGCGAGTGGTTGACCACATCGCGCGGGCCGCCCGAGGCGACGGCGCAGGGCGTGGAGGCGGCGACGCGTTTCAAGAAGGCGACGGTCGGCTCGATGTGCTGCACCTGTCCGAGCATCTCGACGAAGAGGCGCTCCTTGATGTGAAAGACCTCCATCGGATCGACGGTGAGGCCGTAGTGCTGGGCGATGAGCTCGGCGACGCGGACAGTCGGCACGCCGCCCATCGAGTAGAAGAAATCGGGATCGAGCGGCTGGTTGAGGCCGAACTGGTGCATCGCGGCATCCCACGCGCGATAGTGCACGGGCATCGAATCGATGAGCGTGCCGTCGAGGTCGAAGATGTAGCCGGCGAACGGGCCGGACGGGATGTCGAGTTGCATAACCCATCCACCACAGCCGCGCGCCCGCCGCCGCGCAAGCGCCCGGTCACGCTTACGTGTTTCCCGCTGGTGCTGAGGCCCAGCGCACCGGGCAGGCTGTTACAGGTGTAGTGGCCAATTTGATGTGAAGAAGGTTTTGGGGGGTGTTGTAGTAGCCTGTTGGTAATGTAGATATTATAGTTGTTGGTGGGTATGCCTCAAAGGAGTCGATAGGGTGTCCGCCCCAAGGGGATTGTGGAATATGGTGGATCGCATGGATCACGGCCGGAATGGTTAATGCGAGAATGCTGCTTGTATTATAGTTCATATTTTTGAGTTTGTATTTATATTTACACCCGAAATCATGGGTTTTATCAGGCGGATAAATTTTTTATCCACTTTAATATTTTGTTTATTGACGGATGGATTAATTATCTATCTATCAATGTGATGCGGCTTTTAAGCTCAAAAGCACTTTGGGCATGCTCGCCATTGGGTTGGAATCAATGTCGTCACTTATTTGGCCTGCGCCGGCACCATCAAATTTGCAATTTCGCTGTTGTTGACGCTGTGTAATATAGTAAGATTGTTTGTCGAAAAGCCAATGCTTTTAGCGAAATCATTGAGCGTTTCGTTTTTTATATTACGCAAGTCTATTTCTTGCTTTTAGATGTAGTAGATTATTATTCTTACGCCTAGCGCCTGTATGATTTAATTTCTGATCTTGCAGGGTGGATTTTTTGTTTAAAATTAATTTATAGTCGAATGTAGCACTTCTGCGCTAGGGCATGTTTCACCCTTTTACGTTCCATCAACGCGCCCAGGGGTGGGGGGCTCACGCTCCTGCGAACCGCCGCTTGAACCAGAAGGCGGCGTGGACGAGGGCGATCAGGGCGGGGACCTCGACGAGCGGGCCGACGACGGCCGCAAACGCCACGCCGGAGTCGATCCCGAAGACCGCGATGGCCACGGCAATCGCCAGCTCGAAATTGTTGCCCGCCGAGGTGAAGGCCAGCGATGCCGAGCGCGGGTAGTCGGCGCCGAGCTTCTTCGCCATGGCGAAACTCGCGAAGAACATGATCGCGAAGTAGAGGACGAGCGGGATCGCGATGCGCAGCACGTCGAGCGGCAGGCGCACGATGGCTTCGCCCTTGAAGGTGAACATCACGACGATCGTGAAGAGGAGCGCGCCGAGCGTGAGCGGCGAGATGCGCGGGATGAATTTCTGCTCGTACCACGCCTCGCCTTTCCACGGCACGAGGAGCACGCGGCTGAGCACGCCGGCGGCAAACGGGATGCCGAGGTAGATCATCACGCTGCGGAAGATGTCGCCCATCGCCACGGGCACGACGACGCCCGCCAGGCCGAAGTAGGGCGGCAGCAGCGTCACGAACACCCACGCGTAGAAGCTGTAGGTGAGGATCTGGGCGATGCTGTTGAGCGCCACGAGGCCGGCGGCGTACTCGCGGCTGCCTTTGGCGAGCTCGTTCCAGACGAGCACCATCGCGATGCAGCGGGCGATGCCCACGAGGATGAGCCCGACCATGTAGTCGGGGTGGTCGCGCAGCAGCAGTACGGCGAGGAGAAACATGAGCACGGGCCCGATCAGCCAGTTTTGCACGAGCGAGAGCGTGAGCACGCGTCGGTCGGCGAAGACTTTCGGGAGCTGCGAGTACCGCACCTTGGCGAGCGGCGGGTACATCATGAGGATGAGGCCGACGGCGATGGGGAGGTTGGTCGTGCCGACGGTGAGCGGCGCGAAAAACGCGGCCGGGTCGGCGAGCACGAAGTGGCCGAGGGCAACGCCGAGCGCCATGGCGGCGAAGATCCAGACCGTCAGGTAGCGGTCGAGAAACGAGAGGTTTTTGGCAACTTGGTCGGACATGGGAAACGCGTGCGTGCGGCGGGGCGCTCAGGCTTTGGCTTTGAGCTGGTCGCGGCGTCCGGCGGCGTAGGCGGTGAAGACGCGGCGGATCTGGTCGCGCACCTGGCGGAAGACTTCGAGCTGCTCCTCCTCGGTGCCGGTGGCGTGCGCGGGGTCGGCAAACGGCCAGTGGTGGCGGTTGAGCTGGCCGGGAAAGATCGGGCAGGCGGCGTCGGCGTTGCCGCAGACGGTGATGACGGTCTCGACGGGTTTGTAGGCAAACTCGCCCATGGATTTCGAGCGGTGGGCGGAGATGTCGATGCCGATCTCCTGCATGGCGCGGATGGCGAGCGGGTGCACGTAGCCGGCGGGCTTGGATCCGGCGCTTTGTACGTCGAGAAAATCGCCTGCGACGCTGCGCAGGATGCCTTCGGCGAGGTGGGAACGGCACGAGTTGCCGGTGCAGAGGATGAGGACGAGAGGTTTGTCGGAGCTCATGGGAGAAAACGGGTCAGTCGTGCAGGGGGCAGGCGCAGTGCTTGGCTTTGGCGAGGCGCGTGCGGAGTTTTTGCAGGCGCTGGGCGTCGCGGTGGAGCGTGGGGTCGGTGCAGTCGCGCAGGCAGGCGAGGTTGGCGGCGAGTGCGAAGGTCGGGGTGGCCGGGAGTCGGTAGATGATCCAGTTGCCCTCGCGGGTAGACTCCACGAGGCCGCGCTCGCGCAGGTAGCCGAGGTGCTTGGAGACTTTTACCTGCGGCTCGTCGAGGACTTCCTGGAGATGGCAGACGCACAGCGGGCCCGACTGGAGGAGTGCGAGCAGCCGCAGGCGGGTGCGGTCGCAGAGGCCTTCGTAGAGTCGGACGAGGTCCATGGCGGACACCGTGCGCGGCGAGGCATATTCCGCAAGCGGCATATTGTGACGTTTACGTGACGGCACGGCGGGCGAGCCGCTGGCCTGCCCGATCAGCAGTGGGGGAACACGTCGGCCAGCTTGGTGGCCTTGATGAACTGCGCGGCAGGTGAGTTGTGTTGGGCCAGCTCCGCGAAGTGCGCCTCGCCACACTTGATCTTCGCGCTCTCGCGGTCGCGCAGATCGTCGGTGAACAGGCTGCTCTTGGTCTCGACGACGAAGTAGAGTCGCTCCGCCCCGTCGGTCTCCACAAGCACCGCCCAGTCCGGGTTATAGTATCCCAATGGAGTCGGCACGCGGAACCATCCTGGTAGTTTTGCAAAGACCTTCACTGCGGGATTGCGGTTCAACTGCTCGGCAAACGTGCGCTCCACCTCCGACTGGTAGATGACATTCTCGTACACGCCGCGCGGCGATTCGACCATCGACTTGAGGTAACCCGCGAGTTCCTCCGTCTCGAAGAGAGACTGCGCATAATACTCCTCTGGCCCGATGCGCTGGTACTTGATGCCGTCGACGAGCGCGAGACGCTTGGCCCGGTTGACGATCTCGCCAACGAGTTCGATGAACTGCTGCGGGTTGCGCAGAAAGTCATCCAGCCGTCCACATCCGGCCAGGATTCGCTGAATACTGCGCCGCGTGAGCTGGGTCCGGTCCTGCAACTCAGTCAGGATGTCCGGCAGCTCGATGTCGCCCTCGTCCAGATTCACCGGGAGGAACGCATCGCCCTCCTCGGCCACGACACCGGAGCGCCCGATCTGCATACCGGCCTTCTGCCATTGGAGCCGTGTGCGAGAAATCGGCGGGGCTTTCCGGATCGCGGCGATGCAGTCCGCGATCAACGCCTCGTTGTCGAACTGAACTCGGTAGGTCGTCTTGTGCTTGATCCGGTCCCACAGCGCGCGGAACTCCGAACCGTGCAGCACGGCCTGCCGGGTTTTCACGGTCTGGCGTTCGTCGGCATTCTTGATCGAGAGCTGGCCGGCGAGCTTGCGCAGGATCTCGCGCACCTGCGGCAGTTGCGCGGCGAACGCCTCGGGCAACGCCAGCGTGCCCTCCTTGAGCGCGGTCCGCAGCTTGTCCTGTACGCGGCCCTTGGCGTCGACGAACTCCTGCGAGCGCAGGTAGTCCCAGATCTCCTTCGATCGGTCGAAGCCGAGCGGGGCCGACTGGCCGTCGGCACCAGTTACCGCGATTCCGGCAAACTCGTGGTTCTCCACGATGCCGAAGCGGATTCCGGTCTCCTGCTCGATCTCGCGTTGCAGGTTCTCGGCGAAGCGCTCGTAGCTCTCCGCCGCCACGACAGTGAGCGTGTTGGTCTCGAAGCCGCGGAGGCGCTCGCCCTTCTGGTTCACGCACAGGCGCAGGCCGCGGCCGATCGTCTGCCGGCGCTCCCGCTCCGTGCCCATGGCACGCAGCACGCAGATCTGAAAGACGTTCGGGTTGTCCCAGCCCTCCCGCAACGCGGAGTGCGAGAAGATGAATTTCAGCTTCGAATCGAAGCTCAGCAGCTTCTCCTTTTCGCGCATGATCAGGTTGTAGGCACGTTCGGCGGCTTCGCGGCTGACCTGGTTCTTCAACTCACCATCCTTGCCCAGCTCGGGCTCCGCCCAGCCGCCCTTCTTGTCGATCGAGAAGTAGCCGTCGTGCACGGCCTCAGCCTCCGTAGTGAGATCGACCTCTTTGAAAAGGCTTTGATAATCCGGGTGCTTGGCGAGGCGGCGGTATTCCTCTTCGAAGATGCGGGCGTAGTCGCCCTTCTGCGCGTACCCATCCGGATCGTACCGGCGGTACTTTTCGACCGCGTCGATGAAGAACAGGCTGAGCACCTTGATCCCCTGTGGGGCGAGGCGCTTCTCCTTGTCGAGGTGCTCTTTGATGGTGCGCTGGATCATCTGCCGCTGCACGGCGAGCGGCTCTACGTCGCCGTAGGCCTGCCCGAGGCGCAGGTACTGCTCGCCACCGGGCACCCGCAGCTCGACGAACTCCTCACCCTTGGCCACGCGGATTTCGCCGACGCGGCAATCGTGGTACACGGCGCGCCCCGTGGTCATCTCCAGATCGTCGCCATCCTGTACCAGGCGCTCGATCCGGTCGACACGCCCGGTGGCGGTCTGCACATCGATCTCCACCTTGGCCGTGATCAATCCGCGCTTGTTGGCGACGGCGAGCAACCGCACGTAGGGCTTGTTGTGGCCGCCTTCGACCGTGGCCGCAGCCACCTCGATCTGCTTCACCAGCTTTCGCTCGTAGGCATCCACTGCGTCGAGCCGGTACACCATGTGATGCTTGGCCGCGTGAGTGGCCGAGTAGCGCAGCGTGCAGAGCGGATCCATCGCACTGAGCGCCTCCTTGCCACGGCCTTCGAGGCCGCCATCCACGCTTTGCGGTTCGTCCACGATCAGGATCGGGCGCGTGGCCCGGATCAGGTCGATCGGACGCTCGCCGCCGGTCGCCTCGTTGGCGCCTTTGCCGTAGATGTTGTTGACCTCCTTCTTGTTGATCGCGCCCACTGTCACGACCATGACTTGGATCTGCGGACTGGTGGCGAAGTTGCGCACCTGCCCGGGCTTGGCGGAATCGTAGAGGAAATACTCGAACGGCACCCCGGTGTAGAGCGCCCGGAAATGCTCCTCCATGATCTCGAGGGATTTGTAGACGCCCTCTTTGATCGCCACCGAAGGCACCACCACGATGAACTTCGTGAACCCGTAGCGCTTGTTCAGCTCGAAGACGGTGCGCAGGTACACGTAGGTCTTCCCGGTGCCGGTCTCCATCTCCACCGTGAAGTCGGACGAGGCCAACGAGCGCGAGGGTGGCAGGCCGTTGCGCAGTTGGACCGCGTGAAGGTTCTTCAGCAGCTCGTCGTCGAGCAGCAGGAGCCGGTTGCCCACGCCGAGGTCGTTCTGCATCCCGGGCAGAAACGCCCCGTTGGCCGTCGCGCGCGAAACCGTGAACGTCGAGCGGCAGAGCTCCTGCCCGCGGAACAGGTCGCACACCGCTTCCACGGCCTGGAGCTGGTAGTCGAGATTGGGCTCGAAGTGGAGTTTCATGGGGGTGTTGGTTTCCGAATGGAATGCTTCCGCCGATTCCGAGGCTATCGCTCCTCGCACAAAGCAATCTCGGGGAACGCGGCGGAAAAGATTTCGGGTTTTTCCCGCCGCGACAACATCCCATCTCCGCCGCGCGCGTGGATCATTTTCGTGGCGCCACGAAAATGGTCCGTCTCGCTCCTGACTGTGCGCCTCCTGGTTGCGCCGAAACCCTGTACTGGGATTGCCCGTGACATCGCGAAAACGCGCCGACGCTACTCCCACACATGAAGCAGCGGCTGGGCGAGGATGGCCTCCGCTTCCTGCACCAGCAGCTTGTAGTCGTCGCTGGTCAGGTCGACACATTCGCTCTTCGAGTAGGTCTCGAGGTAGACGACATAGATCGCCTCGTCCATTTCCTTGGCCCGATAGATCAACCGATAGCCTCCGCTTTTGCCTACGTTGTAGCCGGGCACGCGCACGCGCATTTTGCGCAGGTCATGAAACCGGGGAATGGATTCGCCGTAGTGCGGATTGAGGCGGAGCACGTCGCACACCGTCTTGCAGGAGTCAAAGACCTCATGCTTGGCCTTTTTGCCGGAGTGGCGGACGCGCTTGGAGCAGTGAAAGCGAACGTCCATCGCGCTTACAGGCCCTCGGCATCTTCCTTTTGGCCGTAGGCGATCAGCTCTGGCGACAGCTTCTCCAGCATCTTGGCGTAGTGCCAAGAGGGTTCCTTGTGGCTGAGTTCCGAGAGGGCGAAGGCGGTTTTGCGGCCAAGATCGGCGCAAACCGCGTCGATGAGCTGCCGTTCCTCGAAGGAGAACACCGACAGATCTGCCGGCCGGACCGCCTTGACCTCGTTGAGCGTTTTGCCCGCCACGGTTCGCTGGGAGGAAGTGACCTCTCTGCTTTTCACGAGCTTGCGAAGGAATTTGTCCCCACGGCTGGGAACCGGGCCGTGCCCGTATTTGATGAACTCGGAACCGGTCACAGGGTCGCCGAGGTCGCGCACCGCCTTGGCGTCGATGAAGAAGATGAGCTTCCACAACTTCGTGAGTCCAAGGTTGTGCACCCCCGGGTGCTGCCCGAGGTAAACGATGAGTTCGGAAAGTTTGCGGTCGCTGACCATGCCGCAAAATCGCGCTGTCAAGGGACGAACGCAAGCCCAGCCAAGAAGGAGATCAGAGGCTGCGGACGGTTTCCAGGCCGTGCTGCTGGAGGATGGCGGCGAGGTTGGTCTTGGCGATGTCGTCGGCGAAGGCGCTGTCGCGGAAGACCACCGTGGTCTCACCGGCGGGCTTCAGCTCCTTGTGCCAGGCGACGATCCCGAGCGCCAACGTCTCCACCTCCGCCGCGGCGATCTTCGGGCTCAGGCACACCAACAGGCTGCCCGCGCCCACACTGGAGACGACGTGGCCGGCAAACGGCCGCGTCTCGATCGGCACGCACAGGTCGAGGCCGAGCTTGAGGAGCAGCTCGTACAGGATGTCCTGCTCGGTGCGGTCGGTTTTCAGGTGATCGACGGCGGCTTCGAGGCTCTCAGCCAAGCGGTCGCGCTGCGGGTCCCATTCGCGGATATTGCTGGAGGCGAGCTTGAACACCCGGAAGCCCACATCCGGCGCGCGCCGCTCGCCCGCCACGGGCGCAGGGTTGAGCAGGTCCGCCTGCTCCGCCGCCGCCTTCTGCTTGGTTTCCCACTCCGCGCGGATCTTCGCGCCGGCCCGGCGCAGACGCTCCTTGGTCAGCTCGGCGATGGTGCGGGGTTTGCCGAGCTGATCGCAAAAATCGGCAGCGGCTTTCTGGTCTTTCTCATTCGGATCGAGCACCTCGGGAAGTTGCACCGCGATGAGCTGCCCGCGACCATCGGTCTGCGCGTTATGGGTAAACAGGGCTTCGCCAAGCGTCCCCGATCCGGCAAACAGATCGATCACAACGCCATTCTGCCCCAGCACAAGCTGCACGCAGCGTTTCAGCAGTTCGACCGACTTGGGAAAATCGAATGTATCGCCGGGCAGATGCCGCTTGAGGGCACGCTTGCCGCTATCCGTCGAGAACTCACCGCCGAGCCAGATGGACTTCGGCTTGGAAGTGCGTTCGAAGACTTCGTCCTCTTCGTCCTCCTCCTCGTCGTCATCCACCACAATCTGCGCATCGATGCGGATGGCCGGATCGAGATAGACTCGATGCTCGACATCCCAGCGCCCGCTCTTTGTCGAATGCTTCGGATGCATCCATGGGAGATGAGCGCGCACCTTGTCGCTTCCCCAGCGCCAGCGCCCTTCGCTTCCATCGCCTCGATAGGGAAAGATCTCGACGTCCTCTGGCTGCTTCCGCTCCAAAGAGCACGACCGCGATGCGGGGTTCCAGTAGATCGGGAAAAACATCCGCGGACGATCCTCCCGCTTGTCCGGGCCGCCACGTTTCCGCAGATCGCGAAGCGCGTAGGGCCGATCCTGCTCGTCACGGTATTTGTACGCCGCGCGCTGCTCCTCGGTAAGCGGAAGCCCGATCGAGACAAAGGAGGGCTTCGCGTAAATGACAATGTGCTCATGGCAGGCCGCCACATGCTTCTTGTCGTTCCGGCCCTTGAGGTTCGTCACGACAGTCACATCGGCGACGAAGTTCTCCTCGCCGAACAACTCGTTCGCAACCGCGCGCAGGTGATGCAGCTCCTTCTCATCGATTGAGAAGAACATCGCTCCGTTCTGGTCGAGAAGCGCCCACGCGAGCTTGAGCCGCGGGTACATCATGTTGAGCCAGTCGGTGTGGAAGCGGCCGGAGGACTCGGTGTTCGACGAGGTCTTCAACCCGCCCGCGTCGGTCTGCCCGGTCAGGCGCTGGTAGTTGGCGATGTTGTCCTGGAAATCGTCGGGGTAGACGAAGTCCTTGCCGGTGTTGTAGGGCGGATCGATGTAGATGAGCTTCACCTTCCCGGCGTAGGATTTCTGGAGCAGCTTGAGCACCTCCAGGTTGTCGCCCTCGATCATGAGGTTCTTCGTCGTGGCCCACTCCACGCTGTCCTCAGGGCAGGGGCGCAGCGTCCCCGTGCTGGGGGTGAGCGCGAGCTGGCGGGCGCGGCGTTTGCCGTGCCAGGCGAGGCCGTACTTCTCCTCGGCATCGGTCACCGTGCGGTCGCCCACGAGCTGCTTGAGCACATCGAGATTCACCGCCGGGCCGTCCTGCGTCTCGGTGAGCAGTTCGGGGAAGAGCGAGCGCAGCGTGGCGAGGTTGGCGGCCACGAGATCGGCGGACTTCGCTGCGGGGGAATCGGCGGTGAGTTTCTGCATGATCGGAAGGGGGAAGTTCAGAGCAGCGCGGCGGCGGCGGCGAGGCGGGATTCGAGTTCTTTCAACCGGAGGTTGAGCTCTACGCGCCGCGCGAGCTGCGTCTCCTTGGTGGCGCGGGCGCGCAGCCCAGCGATCTCGCGCGCGAGCTCCTCGTGCTCCGCCAGCGCGGTGCGTCGCCGTCCGGCCGCAGCGGGATCGCCCGCCAGTGCAAAGCGCCCGGTCCGGCGCCCGGCGGCCAGCGCCTCGGCGCGCTCAATCCAGCCTTGGTAGAACGCATGCAGGTGCGCGCGCGGCTGGGCTGCGACGGCCAGCGAAGCCAGGAAGGCGCGCGACGGGGCGTCCTCGCCCAGCGGCGACTCGATCACGGCGCCATCGAGCACGGTCTGCCCAGCAGCGCCCTGCGATTGGCGCAGGTGCGCGAGCGACAGCACGAGACCAGCCTCCTCACGGCGCAGCAGGAGCACCGGGTACGGAATCGCGCGGTGGACCAGCTCCGCCAGCCGCGCCCCGCGCGCGCCGGGACGCAGCGTGATCGTGAGCACGGCGAGTTCCAGATACTCGCGTGCCGCATCGCGAAACTCCGACACGCCAAGTGTGGCCGGCTTGAGCGCGGCCACCCAGAACAGCTCGTCGATGCCGTCGCCGATGGCGCGCTTGTCGGCAGCGGTGGGCGCGCCGTTTTCCAGCAACAACTTTTTGGGCACGCGCTTGCCCACCCGTGCGGCGGCGGGCAGCTCCAAGGCGGCGATGGCGGCGGCAAACGGCATGGCAACAGATCAGGCCGAAGCGCCGCGCTGCACGCATTCGCCGAGGAAGCCGCAGTCGCGGCACCGCCGGGTGCGGCGGTCGAGCTGCTTCTTCACGCCGAAACAGCCCGGCCGACGCGGGTCCTGCCCCGGCTGCGGGGTGAGCCGCCAAGCGACGCTTTGCAGCCACCGACCCGTCTTCTGGAGTCCCTCCAGCTGCGGTTGGTAGCCACCGCCCCAGCGCTCCAGCGCCGCGCCGAGGATGTGCAACGTGTTGGCCGGTCCACCGAGGGCTCCGGTGACCGCCAACGCTGCCACGCCGAACTCGACCCAGAAGCTGCCCTCGCCGTCGCCGGCGTAGGTGATGTCGAGCTTCACGCCCTGCTCCGGGGCGAGCGAGGCGAAGAGTCGGTTGAGCGCCGCCCAGCCCTCGCGGGTGCAGGCTTGGCGCTCGTCGTCGGAGAAGGGCGCATCGCCGGGCTTCTGGAACTTCAGCGTGAAGACGGCGAGTTCGGTGCGTTCGCACTGGGGCGGCGCCAGACCGTCGCCGGGTAGAATGACGAGGAAGGAAACGACCTCGAAGTCGTCGATGCCCGCGAACTCGCCGGTGAGCGCATGCGTGCCACCGGGCGAGAACAGGCTGGCCACCGCGCTCTCCTCCTTCCGCCCCGCCACCGAGGCCACGGCAGAGGCGAGCAAACGGCGCGCCGCGACCATGTCGGCGCCGTCGCGGGTGGTGCGCGCAAAGCGCTCGTAGGCGGCGGTGTCGGGCACATCGCGGTCGGCACAAAGCCGCTTGAGGCGATCGAGCACGGTCTTGGCCTGCGTGAACGGCAGGCGCACCGCGCCATCGTCGCCCACGTGGACCAGATAATGAGGCGCGAGCGGATAACCGGGTTCGAAGGATTTCGTCGCGGCCTCGCCCACCGCGCGCAGGCAGAAGACGATGCCGGACGGCAGTCCCGCCTCGGGTGCGTTGGTGACGGCGAACAACCCAAGCGGCAGCGATTCGAGGTATCCGGGGTGCGCCTTCCGGTAGCGGGAGAGGTCGAGGCGAAAATCGGCGAGCGTGAGATCGGCGATGGAGACGCCGCTGGAGAGATCCTCCAGGTCGATCACGGCATCGCGCAGCTTGAGCAACTGGGCGCGGCGGTATTCGAGGTCGTTCATCCGGTCGCCCGCCTGCTGCTCGATGAGGTTCTCCTCGCCGGTGGCGGAGACATCGAGCAGCACCATTCGGCCGGAGACGCGCTGCTCGAGCTTGATGTACTCCTCCAGTTCGATGTTGGGCCAGAAGTTGACGAGCTGGATGCGCGCATTGGGCGAGCCGATGCGGTCGATGCGCCCGAAGCGTTGGATGATGCGGACCGGATTCCAGTGGATGTCGTAGTTGATGAGGAAATCGCAGTCCTGGAGGTTCTGGCCCTCGCTGATGCAATCGGTGGCGATGAGCAGATCGATGTCGCCCTCGGCGGCGAGGTCCGCCGGGCGCTCCTTCGAGCGCGGCGAGAAGGCGGTGAGAATCCCGGCCAGATCGCGCCGCACGCCGGGCAGCGTGGTCTGGTTGTGCCCCGCTCCGGTGACGAGCGCGGCGTGCAAACCCAGCTCGGACTGCGCCCACGGCGCCAATTCCGCATAGAGGTATTTCGCGGTATCCGCAAAGGCGTTGAAGACGATGACCTTGCGGTTTCCCGGATTGAGCGGTTGGCGCACCTTCTCCGCGATTACCGAGCGCAACTGCGCCAGCTTCGCATCGCGCGAGGCGTCGACATGGCTGGCCTGCTCGTGGAGCGAAGCCAGCCGGCGGCGATCCTCGAGCAGGTCCTGCTTCCAGCGCGCGAGATCCACATCGTCGAGCAGCACGCTCACTTTGCCGCCGACCAGCAGCGATTCGAGCGTGGGGTCGTCCACCTCGCCATCCTCGATCGGCAGCTCCTCGACGGAGCGGGCATGCGACTCGATCCGGGCGAGCGTGGCATCGATGTCGGCCAGTTGGCGCTGCACCGTGAGCGCGAACGACGACACGGAACTCTCCATGCGCTTGAGGGAGTTGACGCGCAGCAGCGCGACGAGGCTCTCCTCGCGGTCGGACTGGCGGAAGAAGCTCTCGCCGCCGCGGATCTGCGTGCTGTACTTGGCGTCGTAGGCGTCCTGCTTGCCCGGGAGCACATAGCGCAGCGGCGCGTAGACGGCGAGGGAGAGGCGGCGGATCTCGTCGTTGACCTCACGGATCGAGCTGAAGGCGCCGGTGCGATCGACATCGGGCTTGTGGTTGATCGGGCGCAGTCGCACGGGGAACGTGCCGGTCTCGGCGGTGCCGTAGTACTTCTCGATGTGCTTGCGGGAGCGGGCGATCGTGAGGAGGTCGAGCAGCTTGAAGTAGTCGAATCCCAACATCTCGACCAGTTCCTGCGCGGTGCGCTCGGGCGGGGGCAGCTCGAGCCAGCGGTTGAACTGCCGCTGCGCGAGCCGCACGGTGGTGTCGATGCTCGGGATACCGTGTGCGTACAACGCGTTGTCCCGCCCCTCGGTGACGAATGCGATCTGGTTCTTGAGATCGGCCAGGCGGTTGTTGACCGGCGTAGCGGAGAGCATCAGCACGCGGGTCTTCACGCCCTCGCGGATCACCCTCCGCATGAGACGGTCGTAGCGGGTCTCGCGGTCCTTCAGCGAAGCCTTGTTGCGGAAGTTGTGGGACTCGTCGATGACGACCAGGTCGTAGTTGCCCCAGTTGACGTGCGAGAGGTCGATGTCGCCGGAGTGGCCGCCGTCGCGGGAGAGATCGGTGTGGTTAAGGACGTCGAAGTTGAAGCGGTCGGTGGCGAGCACGTTGCGGCGGTCGTTGGAGCGGTAGAGCGTCCAGTTGTCGCGCAAGCGCTTCGGCGCCAGCACGAGCACGCGGTCGTTGCGCAGCTCGTAGTATTTGATGATCGCCAGTGCCTCGAAGGTTTTTCCGAGGCCCACGCTGTCGGCGATGATGCAGCCGCCGAGCCGCTCGAGCTTGTCGATGGCGCCGATCACGCCGTCGCGCTGGAACTTGAAGAGCTTCTGCCAGACGACGGTCTCGCGGATGCCTGTCGCCGTCTTGACGATGGAATCCTCATCGATCTCGTCACCGGTCGCCGCGAACAAGTGATGCAGCGTGAGTGCGTAGAGCAGCGCCGGATCGCGGCGGGCGGCAATCTCGCCGAGCTGGAACAGCAGCTCGGCCTTCGCTCCCGAGCTCGCCGGCAAAGAGGCCCAGATTCGCTCGAACCAATCGGCCAGTGCCTGCGCCTCGGAACCGGACTCCGACACCTGGACCAAACTCAGCCGGTCGCCCGGTGCCAGCCCAAGCCCCTCCGCTGTGAGCGCGCAATCGCCCACCATGGCGCCGCGCGGAGAACCGTCGTCCGCGCGTGAGATCAGCGCCGCCTGTTGCAAGCCGCTTGGGGCACTCTTGATCTCGGCCTTAGCCCGCAACCAAGCAGCGCACTCACGGGCGAGCCGTTGTGCATCGAGTTGGTTGCGCGATGCGCGTTCCGCTTCCGAACCGAGCAGGGATTGCTCCGTCCGCTCCGCGCCCGGCAGCAGCAGGCGGGTGGCAGACATTGACGGCAGGCCATCCCGCAGCGCTTGCAGGGCGAACAGGGAAAGGGACGGTGACGCCCCATCGAGCCTGCCATCCACGGAGAGCATACTGGCCAACACATCGATTGCCCGATCAGCGGAATGATTGGTGAGGATTCTCATGGGGCGGAGTAGTGCGCGGACTCGCAGTAGTTTACTGGTGGGCGTGCGATTGGAGCGGATCGAATGATGCCGATCAACACGCAATGACGGCTCTCGCAGTCAAGGGGTAGCAGCACGTTGAATTTCGGCGATGTGCTCGTTGTGCAAAATATAGCGGGAGGCTGATTGGCGCGCGTGGCCTTGCGGTGGCGGGCGCGGGCGGTCTTGCTCGTGGCCATGAACACGCCCGCGCCCAAGTCCAACGATCCGCTGCACGGCATCACGTTGGAGAAAATCGTCACCAAGCTCGCCGAAGAGCATGGCTGGCCGGAGCTGGCCCGGCTGATCCCGATCCGCTGTTTCCTCTACGATCCGAGCGTGAAATCGAGCCTCACGTTTCTGCGGAAGACGCCGTGGGCGCGGAAGAAGGTGGAGGATCTGTACGTGTGGACGATCACGCGGCGCACAGAGTGAGTCCGGCGGCGCCGCGCGAGCGGTTCACTGCATGCGGAAGGGCAGGCCGCGGTAGCGCGAGGCCATCTCGCTGAGCAGGCGGCCGGTCTCCTGCCCGGAGGTGTCGCCGAGCTTGATGGAGCGCGCGGGGAGGAAGTTGTCGAGTAGGGCGCAGTAGCTGTTGCTCACCATGATGCCGAGCAGCTCGCCGGTCTTGCTGAAAACGAGGTCGCCACGCGAGGGCGTGAAGTCGCCGACGAGTTTTTTGAAGAAGCGGTTGTCCATGCGGACGAAGGCGGGCTGCTGCGGGTCGAGCTTGAAGGGGACCTCGCCGTAGCCCTTGCCGCCCTGGTTGACGAGCATGGCGTCGGGGAACTTGAAGGGTTCCAAGGCGAGTTGATAAACCTTGGCGCCGAGGAGGGCGACCTGCGCGGGCTCGACGGGGACGACGAGGACGCGCGGATCGAGCGAGAGGAAGTGGAGCGTGGTGGCGGCATCGCGACCGGAGCCGCGGCTGAGCTCGGCGCCGATGCGCAGCCAGTTGGAGGAGAGCTCCTGATAGCTGAAGGGTGTGTCGTCGATGTGGAGCACGGCGTAGGTCTGGCGGCCGTCGGTCACGAGGACGGTGTTGGCGGCGCTCTCGCGGCGGCCGGAGCCGATGACGGCGTCGCGCTCGGCGGCGATTTTCACCTCGACGCGGTTGGCGAGGAACTCGTTGAAAAGGACGTTGGCGTTGATGGGGCGGTTGTCGCGGATCTCGCGGGTGAGTTCGCCGGATTTTTCGGCGAGCTGGCCGACGCCCTGGGCGAGCTGGACGGTGGTGGCCTGGACCTTCTGGCGCTCCTGGCGCTCGGCCTCGGCCTGCTGTTTGTAGGTCTCGGCGGTCTCGCGGATGATCTGTTTTTCCTGCTCGGCGACTTTGACGGCGACGGCGAGGCCCTCGATCCGTTCGCGGGCTTCGGCGTTGGCCTTTTCGAGCTTGGCAACCTGTTCGCGCTGGTGGGCGGCCTCGGCCTGTTTGGCGTCGAACTCGCGTTGGAGTTGCGCGAGGCGCTCCTTGGTGGCGGAGGCATCCTGGGATGCGGCGACGAGCTGGCGGTCGAGATCGGAGGCCTGCTGCTGGGTGTTGGCGAGCGAGCTGGCGAGGGTGGACTTTTCGGACTCAAGGGAGGCCAGCTGCGTGGCCAGCTCCGTGCGCGTGGAGCGCTCGTCCTCCAGGGAGAGGCGCATGGTCTCGACGAGATCCTGGTCCTTGGAAGAGGCACCGGCGTCGGCGGTCTGGCCCGGCGCGGGGTGGGCGACGGCGGTGGGCTCGGCTTTCTCCCAACTGGTCAGCGCGAGGAGATTCAGGAGGAGGAAGTCGCAGATGATGAGGAGGAGCGTCTTGTTCATGACGCGGACTTGGCCGGGGCCTGGGCGACGGGGACGTCTGACTTGAGCTGGCCTTCAAGGATGAGGGCGCACTTGTAGGGGCGGACGTGGCGGATTTTCACAAGGGCCACGCAGATGATGCCGAAAAGATTGGAGGAGTAGGCGGCGAGGAGGTTGGGCTCGATCACGCGGAGGACCTGGAGGACGAGGGCGGTGGCGGTGCCGGCGATGCCGACGTAGAGGCCGCCGTCGAAGAGGTTTTCCTCGTTTTCCATGAGCTTGAGCTTCACGAGCGGCGAGAGGGGCTGGCGCGCGACCTCGCGGATTTTCATGAGGCAGATCAGGTACATGCCGATCTGGAGCGTGGCGAAGAGGCCGATGGAGAGCAGGGTGGATGTGTCCATGATATGAGAGGGTTGGGCCGCAGGGGCGGCGGGGGTGGAGACGGAGAGAGCCGGGATGAGGAGTTTGACTTTGTATTCGGAAGGCGGAGCCGCGCGCAGGAGGAAGGGCTCTGTGGCGAGGACGAGGAGGCCGCCGAGCAGGAGGCAGAGCACGCCGCTTTTGAGGTGGGAGAGGCGCGGGGCGAGGCCGGGGGCGGCGAAATTGGCGAAGATCGCGCGGTCGAGGCCGCGGAGCAGGCAGTAGGCGCCGGCGAGGAAGCCGAGCCATTTGACGACGAGGGTGAGCTGCGGGTGGAGGAGCCCAAACTCTGCGGCGCCGCCGAGGGCGGGGGCGGGCGCGCGGTTGAGTGGGACCTGGCGGAGCAGGAGTTGGCGGACGGCGCCCTGGCCGAGCGGGAGCGCGGTGCGCAGGTCGGCGAGACCGGATTTGCCGTATTGCAGGAGGTAGCTGGCGACGCGGTCGGCGGAGTCGGAGGTGAGGGCGGCGGCGTAGATCAGCGGCAGGTCGGCGGGGGCGACGCGGGCGAGCTGGGCGTACTCGCTGACGGTCTTGGCGTCGTCGGTGTGGCGGAGGAGTTCGCTGAGCTGGGTCCAGTCGAGGCGTTTGGCGAGGGAGAGAAGGTCGAAGTAGAAGGCTTCGAGCTCGCCGAGGGATTTGTGGCGCGCGGCGTCGTCGGCGAGTGTGCGGATCTCGCGTTGGAGGGGCGGTGAGAGGTGCTCGCCCTGATAGAGGAGGGCGGTGAGCAGGATGACGGTGTCGAGCGGCTGGCCGCCGGCTCGGAGGGCGGGGATGAATCGGCCGGTGGAGTCGATCTCGCGGGTGCGGAGGACGGCTTGGACGCCGAGCGAGCGCGAGTTGGCGAGGTAGTTGCGAAGGGTTTCGCGGGCCTGGCCGGTGATGAAAAAGGTGAGGACGGGGGTGCTGGCG
>MWDT01000009.1 GCA_002070825.1 Verrucomicrobia bacterium ADurb.Bin122 | reverse complement strand
CGTCTCGGGTCGTCGTGGGTGCCCATCGACCCCACCTACCCCACAAGCAGCTACGGGCGCCCAGAAAACTGGACGGCCCGCAAAACTCTAGCGGAGGGCTGAAAATGGCCGTTCTCGAAACTCTCGAAGGTGACAACATGGAACCGGAAATCCTGAACGCCGGGACGTTCGGCGTCAACATGGCCCGCGCCTCCTTGAAGGCTTGGGAACCAGACATGGCGGCCGTACTCAACCGCAAGCCCCGCCGGCCCGTCCTGACTTCCGGAATCCCCGCGAAGTTCCGCGCCGCGGCGGCCAACAAGGGAACCGCCACCCGGCGCCCCGTCCGTCGCCTGCCTGCCCGTGGTGCGGCCGGTGCCCGCCCGTGGGGCTCGTCCTCGGGACGCTTCGTCATGGTCGGCGAGGAGTTCGACCCGGAAAGCCTGGAAGGCTGGTTGACCGATCTCAAGAAGGGCGCCAAAAAGGCTGTTCGAGCCGTCGGAAACGTCGGTTCTGCCATTGTGCGCCCTGTCGCCTCGGTCGGACTGAACGTCCTTCGCTCCACGGCGCCGATTGCCGGATCCCTCGTCGGATCGGCGGCGCAGTCCTCGGGAATCCTCGGTCCGTTGGCGTCTGCCTTCGGAATGGGGGGAAGCACGGCCGCGGCTCCGGAAGGAACGCCCGCGGCGATGCCTGCCACCGGTGGGGGAATCCCTCCGATCTACTTGATCGGCGGCGGCGCTCTCCTGTTGGTCCTCCTCCTGCGGAAGTAAGGGGGAAGCCGTGAACGTCTTCGTCGGCGAACCCATGAGCGAAGAGGAAAAGCGCGGGCGCGCCGCGGCTGCTGCTGCGGCTGGCGCCGCGGCTTCCGCTGCTGCCAAGTCGGCCGCGGCTGCTGCCCAGGAACGCGCCGCGGCTGCGGGTCGTGCCCAGGGCATGGCCGCCGGAGAGGCCGCGCGAGCGGCTTCCGCTGCTGCAACCGCAGCCGGCCGCGTTCCCGCGCCCTCCTCCGGTCTCCCGAAATGGCTCCTCCCCGTTGGCCTCGTTGTGGTCGGCGGCGTCCTCTTCTTCCGTGGAGGGTCGAAGAATGCCAAGTCTCGCGGATAAGATCAAGGCCGAAGCCATCGCCGGCGGTCTTGGCGAAATGTTCGGCAAAAAGCCGATGGTCTACGAATCCGGCGGCCGAATGGTCGTCGGATGGAGGGACACCGACGTTCCCACCGTCTCGGCGATGGTGGAACGGAATTTCAAGCGTCTTGCCGATCAGCCCCCCGGGCCGGTGCAGGTGGACTTCGCGCCCGTTCTGGTGCCCGTCGCGGCCAAGCTCTACGGAACAAAGGGTCTCCTCGTGTCCGGCGGTCTGATCGCCTTGGGAGTCGTGGGCGGCTACATGCTCGCGAAAAGCATGTGAGCACCGCCCCGGCCGTGCGCACGATCCCGGCGGGAACTCCCGTCGTGGTGCAGACGCAAGAGGCGCCGACGCTCCTCGCGCGCATCCTTCCGCCCCTGGCGTGGGCGGCCGTTGGTTTCGCCATCGGATACTACCAGGGGAACAAGTCCGGAAAGAGGAAGGGGGCCACCCATGGCGGCGCTGTCTGACGCTGTCGGATTCGATGCAGCCGTTCGAGCTCTACGGGACTCTCTCAAAAAGTCGGATCCGAACATCTTCGGAACGTGGAAAGACGACCAGTTCCGGCGGTACCTCGTGCAGTACATGGCCGCGGCGAAGCAGTTCGGCGCCGGCGTATCCCTGAATCCTCTTCCGGGAAAGCCGTCTTGGAATGCTTTCGTTTCCGTGCTGCAAAATGGACTCGGAGCACCGGCGGAGACTGCAAAGCGGTTTCTCGCCGGAATCGTCCGCCTGTACGCTGCTGGTGCGATCTCGTTCGAGGTGTTCTCGCCCGCCCTCACTGAGCAGCGAGTCGCACGGGAAAAAGCCGACGCGGCAGCGGATCCGGGAATCCTCGACCGCCTCAAATCCGCAGGAGACAAGGCCAGCGCGATTGTCGAGTATATGCCTTGGATCCTCGGCGGAACCGCGGCCGTGGTTCTCGTGTTCGTCGCCTTCCCGTACTTGCAAGCGGCGCGCGCCCCTGCTAAATTGGCTACACGATGAGTACGCAAAAAAGACAAGCGCAGGACGCCGCAGGATCTGCATTACATTCCCTCGAGGTCGAGTTTCTTGGAAGTCGCCCGCCCTCGGAGCTGTTCGATGAAATGTCAAAGCATATCGGGAAAAAGAACGCTTTGAAGCTCCTTTCCAGGCTTGCTAGGGCTGCGGATGTCCGCCCCGGATTCTATGGAATCCCCATCGAAACGATGAGCAAAGATCAGCGGAAGCGATTCAAAGGATACGACCCTTTGAGCGAACCACAGAAACAGAAAGACCCCCTTGGGTTTTTTAGGATCGAGAGAACGTCTCGTATTTCCGGAAAGTCTCGCCCGAATCCCTCTTCGATCAAGCGCGCCGAGCGGATCCGCGCCGCCTTCCAGGGCGAGGCCGTCGATTCCGCGCAGGAAGTGCGGAAGCCGGCGCCGCTGGTCCTCGTGGCCCTCGGGCGAGCTGTCGCCATCGAGTACGAGTCGGACAAGCTGAACGGCGGAGGAGACGGCACGAAAGCCACCTACCGCCACGAGTTCGCGCCCGGCGACGTGCTCGCGACCGACCAGGACGGCCGGACGCTCTACGTTCTCGGTCCACGGCTGCGCGTGAACTCGCGCGGGATTGTGGATTGATTCCGGGCAGTGTTGATAGAATTTCCTCCGATTGTGGATAGATCGGGGATAACCTGTTGAAAAGGGGTTGACAGTGCCGAAATCCGAAAGTATTCTCCTACTCAATCCGGGGCCGCGCGCCCGCGTCATCATTCCAACGAACAAGGGGCGACAGATGGCCACGAAGAAGAAGAGCAAGAAAGGCAAGATGCCCGCAGCCCTGAAGGCCTATTGGGCCAGGAAGCGCAAGTCCAAGAAGCACAAGACCCGCAAGAACCCCACCCCGGCGCGCCGAGCGGCTCGCAAGGCCGGCGGGTTCATCAAGTCCGCCGGAAGGCAGACCATGCCCCTTCTCGTCGATGCCGGCTTGGGCCTGCTCGGCTACGGCGCCGCCCGCATGATCGCGAATCAGGCGGCCCGCATGTTCCCCCGCAAGCCCACCGACACGACGGACCCGTTCGTCCTGCGCATGGTCGGCGTGGTCCAGTTCGCCGCCGGCGCCTTCCTGGCGATCAAGGTTCCCAAGGCTCGCGGGGTCGGCCTCGGCCTCTGCATCGCCGGCCTTCAGGACGGAATCCGCCGGAACGTCCCCGTCCTCGCGCCGTACCTCGGCAGCGACGACGAGACGATGCTCGCCTACCAGCCCATCGAGGCGCCCGTCGATCTGAACGGCGAATACTACATGTCCGCTCCCGTGGACATGGGCGCCGCCGACAACTTCCTCGCCGCGCCCGTCGATCTCGACGGCGACGAGTCCGAACGCTACGGCTACTGATCCAGTAGCCGAGCCCCAACCCTCCCAACCTCTCGCACGGAGTTTCCACCATGGCCGAACAGCTCAACCCCGCCGCCCGCGTGAATCGCGTCATCCCCGGCAGCGCCCAGGCGACCATCCAGCGCCTCGGCGCCGGCACCTTCGGACCCGGCGCCCAGGTGCTGGCCGACTACCTGTACGACACCGTGACGCTCGCGACCGGCGTCCAGCAGCTCGACTTCTTCTCGGTGCCCCAGGGCGGCGCGAAGACCATCGCGGATACGAACCTGACCCTCCCGGGCCAGCTTCCCCGCGGGCAGGCCTTCGAAGTCCACTACATCGACTTCCGCCTGATCCGGAACACCGCCGTCGTCGACACCGCGTTCGTCTCGGCGTTCTACGACATGCTCGGGGCCTCGGCGTGGCGCCACTTCTTCCCCGGCTCCGACTTCTGGCTCCGGCACTCCGGCGCGGCTCTGCTGCCCAAGGTGCCGGTTCACTACGAAATCGCCGCCGGCTCCATCGCGCAGGTCGCCACCTTCCCCAGCGAGCTGGGAATCTCCATCAAGGAAATCCCCCAGGTCATCGGCGAGCAGGTGTCCTTCGGCCTCCAGGTCGCCATTCCGGCGGGCATCGCGGCGGCGCTCAACGGCGCCAAGCTCCAGGTGATCTACCGGAACAACCTCGTCAAGCGTACCTGATCGAGCCCGGTCGGCGCAGCCTCCGCGCCGGCCACCAGGGGAGCCCGCAAGGGCTCGCCCGTCAGCGAAGAAACCCACCAGACCACGCGGTCCGGTGCCTGTGCAAGTCGGGAGCGTTGTATCTTTCACCCCTGAAACCGCCCGAGGAAAGGGAACCACATGGCCGCCGATACCTTCTTGGAACAGATCGAAACCGAGCTCCGCACCATCACGCGGCAGCAGCGGGGCAAGTTCCGCCGGACCTACGCCGGTTCGTGCGTGGTCGCCGGCGGCGGCTCGAACGCCGTGGAAATCCAGATCGACGGCGACGGCGATTTCCTGTCCGAACACCTGTCGGGCATCTGCGCCGGTCCCTGCGACTCCAACGGACGCCCCCAGGCGGCCCCCGTGTCGGCCTTCGGCGGCGCGACGGCTACCCGCGGCCTCCAGGTCTCCATCACGGACCGCGGCTCGGGTCGCAACCTGACGAACGGGTTCATCGACTGCGCGCTCCTCTTCACTCCGGGCTACGGCACCGGCGCGACGAACCAGGGCCAGATCATGGGACCGCTTGTCCCCTGGCGCTACCTCTTCGAGCGTACCGCCTTGGTGCGCTTCGAGTTCCGCAGCCTCGAGACGAACCCGGCCGTCTTCCAATACGCCGCGGTCGCCTTGCATGGCAGCGTCTACGCCGTCCGTCCGCAGCGATAAGGGGGGCCACCATGGCCGCCCCAGCGTCCGGAGTCAACAGGCCGACCAGCCTTGAAACCTTCCAGGATCGGACCACGACGGCCCGCGTCGAGCCGATCCTCTACAATCTCGCCGGAACCGAGCCGGGCGATTGGGAACTCGCGATCCCGGCGGGCGGCACCGTGTCGGCCGTCGTGCAGCTTTCCCACGCCGGCCCCTCCCGTCTGAACGTCCTTCGCGTGGCCGTCGCCGACGCCGCTTCCCTCCTCGTCGCTCCTCGCGACGTGGAGGTTCAGCTCGGGACCACCGACGGGCGAATCCAGATCAAGCGGCAGCCGGTGCAGCTCCTCAACGGCAACGCCGGCGGGGAACTCGTGGTCCGCGTCCCCTACCTGTGCGCGGGCGGCTCTACCGTGACGGTCCAGTTCTGGAACCTTGCCGCGGCGGAACGTCGGGTTACCGGCTTCCTCCGCGCCTACCTGTTCGAGAGGTGACCCGATGTCCGCTTCCGTCGTCTCGATCCCGTACTCCCAGGCCCGGCCGCTGATCCTGGCGGGCCGTCTGACGGCTCCACTCGTCGCCGGCGCCTACACTTGGGACGGTTCCTATTTCGACGCCTCGCCGGGCGTCGAGCTGCGTTCCTCGTTCCTCTACATCGTGGCTTCCCTGACCTTCGCCGCGGATCTCGACCCGGCCGACTACTCGGCCGCCATCGACCCGACCTACGCCGCATCTCCGATTCCGTCGTTCCGCGTCCTCCAGCGTGGCGGCGCCTCGGTCCTGGCCGATGCGGTGCCCGCTCCGGCCTACTTCTCGGACCTCGGCATCTGCTACCCCTTCGCCCCCAAGGTGGACGGGAACCGGATCCAGTTCTCCGCCCAGGGGCGTCTACTCCAGACTCCAGCGCTCATCGGAAAGCCTTCTGTTTCGCTGGCCGTCTCGTGCGTCGTGTACGAAGTTTCCGACGCGAATTGGATTCGGAAGTTCATGGCCCGCACTCCAGCGCCGGCACTCCCCCAGGGTGCCAAGCGCGCCGAAGGGACGCGGGAAACGATCATCATGGACGCCCCGTTCCGGTCTGAGGTGTTCGGATGAGCCGCTACACGCCGATCTACACGACCCTCTACAGCGGGATCGACGGAAAGTTTGCTCCCTTCGTTCTCAACAAGGCCGCACCCGTGAACGTGGTTCCGGTCTATGATTTCATCCAGCTTTCGAACATGGGATTCGGCGGGGGAATCGTCGAGACGTTCGCGCAGGAAGACAGGCCGATGATTCGGCGCGTGGCCTTGTTCGTGAATTTCGCCGACGGAATGCCGATTCCTCGGTTCTCGATTCCGTTCAACTTCCGCGACTTCGTTTCGATCCGACTCAAAGCGGATACCGTAGGCGGTCCTCTTGCCTATGCGAATCTCCCGATTCCGACGTTCAACACGTGGTTCGAGGTGAACACGCAAGTTCCGGTTCCTGGCGTCTCGGACTTCCAGATTTGGGGAGGAATTCAGACGTTTTCGTTCTTCTCCGCATCCATCGACGCGGCGTATGATGGGCAGGGAATCACCTTCACCATGGGCGCGGAAGTCGAACACACCTTCCCGCTTGTCTCGTGACCATGCGCCCGGGACAGGCGAAAGGACCAAGCGTCGGCCCTCTCTCTGGCGGCGGTGGAGGCGGCGCGCCTGCGACGGCGACGTTCGCGACCATCGCCAACGAGGCCGCCACCCTTCCGAACTCGCGTCAGCTGCTCGCGGGAACGAACGTGTCCTTTGTGGACGGTGGAGCGGGCGGAACCTTCCAGATCAACGCATCCGGCGGCCCCATCGCGAGCCCCTACGCGAAGGAGCTTTTTCCCTTCGCCATCAACGAGACGGAATCCGCCATTTCCCAGGCCGGAACCGGCGTCGGGAACAACTCCGGGACGCGCGCGTTCGGATTCATCAGCGAAGGAACGGTGACCATTAAGCAAATGGTCGTCTGGTTCTCGCAGATCACGGCAAGCAATGGCCGGCTGGGGCTCTACGACTCACTCTCGAACCGGATCGCGCAGACGAACCGCTTTTCCCCGGCCGTGGGAATCAACGTCGTTCCGCTGATTGCCCCCGTCGTGCTGACTGGTGCGAAGTTATATTACATGGGCTATTGGATGGACGACACGACCGGGAACAATCGCTTTCTAGTCCTCTCCGGACGGTCCACGACGACCACCTCGCCCAACATGCAGAAGAGCGACCCCAACGAGATGCCCGCAAGCATCGGAACCGCCTTCACGAACACGGCCTTGCGTCCGTGGATCATGATTTCGGGGTGACAACATGGCGCCAATGATTCGCTATCGCTCCGTTCTCGACAAGGATCTCCAGATCGAGGAGCCCGACACCGAGGAAGGGCGCGCCCGGCTTGCCGAGCGTGTCGCCCAGGCCCAGGCCGAGAACCCGGACGATCCGGCCTACTTCATGGGCCGCGCCGAGTTCTACGACCCCGACGCACCCGCAGAGACGGCCCAGGAGGCCGAGGAGGCCGCACCGTGAGCGACGAGACCACCGAACCCCAGGAAGAGCCCGCCAAGGGCGCCGGAAGGGTCGCGCGGGCCGTCAAGGAGGCCCCGCTCGGGGTTTCTGCCTCCGTGGTGCTCGCTGCCCTGTTCGGCGTCTCGCAAGCCGTTTCAGGCGTTCAAGACCTCCTCGACTCCCGCTACTCGAAGCGCGAGGAGTTGACCCGGGTCGAGGCGCAGAACGTGGACATCCTCCGGCGGCTGGACCGCATGGAGGCCAAGCTCGACGCCTTGAGCGGGGGGAAGCCGTAGCCGTGGCGATTGATTCGTTCATCAAGAAGTTTCGGCCCTACGCCGACAAGATCGCAGCACAGACCGGAATCAATGCCGAGTCGATCCTCGCACAAGCGGGACTCGAAACGGGATGGAACGAAGCGCCCAAGGGCTGGAACTTCTTCGGCATCAAGACCGGGAAGAGCTGGACCGGCGCGCGCGTTCTGATCCGGACGAAAGAAGTTCTTTCCTCTCCGAACGTGTCCTTTCCGAAGGTCTACAGCGTCAAGAAGCGGGCCAGCGACGGAAAGTATCTGTATGATGTGGACGACTGGTTCCGCAGCTACCCGAGCCCGGCCGAGTCCTTCGCCGATTGGGCGGCGGTGGTGCAACGCAGCTTTCCCGGCGCGTGGGCCGTGCGAGGCGACAAAGCCAAGTTTGCCGCGGCCCTGGCCTCTGGCGGCTACGCCACCGGCGACGGCTACGCCGACAAGCTGCTTTCGGTCCTGCGCTCGGTGGAGAAACGACTCGGCGCCCCACTGACGGCGGCCGTCGAGGCCGTCAAGGGAAAAGCCCTGCCCCTCGTCGCGATGCTCGCGGCGGGGGGCGTCCTGGCGCTCTTCCTCCTGTCCGGCCCGTCTGACTTGCCAGCCAAGGCCGCGAAGAGGTAGATTCCCTCTCGTGCCCCGCGTGGGGTGCATCGAAAGGGAAACAACATGGAACCGGACATCCTGGTTCCTCTCTCGGAGCTGGGGAAGACCCCCGCACCGGCGGCAGCGATGCCGGCGGCCGTGCTGGGAGAGGGGCGGCAGATCGAAGAACCGGCCGGACTCGCTGACTTTCTGGCCTCTCGCGTCCCCCAGGGCGCGAAGTCGGAAACCGTCGCTTTCCGTCGGAACGCCAAGGGCGAAGAGGAAACCCTTTGGACGTGGAACAACGAGTGGCCCACCGAGCACGACCTCGGCGGCAAGTTCGGCGGCGGGAAATACCGCGTCGTGACGACCATTCTAGGAACCGGCGCGAAGAAGGCGCCGAAACATGAATGGTCGTTCATCCTGCCCGCGTACCCGTGGGACTCCCTGGCCGCGGCGAACCGCGCGAAGGAAGAGGCCGAAGCCCGGAACCGGGCCGTCGCGGCCATTCCCGCCGGCGGGTCCGCGGACTTCCGGGCGAAGCTGGAAGAGCTGGTTCTCCTGCGGCAGACCATGGCCGAGCCTCCGAAGCCCGGGTTCTTCGAGACGCCCGCGGGGCAGATCGTCGGAACGGTGATCGCGGCAGCTCTTCCGAAGCTGCTCGAACGCCTCATTTCCCCACCCGTACCCGCCAACCAGAAAGACCCCTCCGAAATCTTCCGGGAGAACCTCGCCATGACTTCACAGATGCTTTCCATCCACAAGGAGGCGCGCGAGATCATGCAGCCCGCCGGCCCCGAGCCCGAGCCCGAGGCGCCGTCGTGGATGGCGCAGGCCGTTTCCCTTCTCAACGACCTTGCCCCGATGATTTCCGGCCTCCTCTCGGCGCCGGCGATGGTCCGCGCGCCGATGGTCCGGCGAGCCCAGGCCGCCCCCGAAGTCCAGGCCGCCCAGGGCGGAACCCCCTTCGAGCGGCAGACCTTGGCCGACGAGGCCGTTCGAGTCTACGGCGTCGAGGGCGCGCGGACCCTGTTCGCGGAACTCAAGATCCCCGCGGACGGCGTGGAGTTCCGCGCCCAGGCCCAGGAAGGGGCCGAAGGATAGCCCGGGCGCGCTTCGGCGCGTCCTGGCCGGCGTGGTAGGTTCTCCCTTTCGAGCCACGCCGGCCGAACCTCGCCCCGAGAGGGCAGTACCGGAAAGGGGCGAGAGACGAGGGGGAACCCGAGTCAGGGGCAGGAGTCGCGGGGCTCCTGCCCTTTTTCGTGCTCGCGCCGGCGCCGCTCCTGCTGCTGGAGAGACAAGGCCACCAGGAAGCCAGCGCGCAGGCCGCCGGCGTGGCACTCGGAACAGATCCGGCGGATTGGCCGCCCCATCCGTTCCGGATCGGGAACGGCCGCGGGCCGCTTGCCGCATCGTTCACACAGGCGAGGCATTCAGCAATCGTCCGGAGAGAATCCGGAATGCCATTGCGGCCACTGCTGGAACCTGGCCGTTTCCAATGGCTCGCAGGCGGTCCACCCGATGGGCCACCCCATGAGCCACTCTACCCAATCGGGGTTCAGCTGCCCACCACCTGGCGGAAGATGCGGCGCCATTGCCTTGCGGTATCGTCCGGTAATCTGATTGTGACACGATTCCCCCGTTCCCCCGACAAGTGGCGTCGGGAACAATGTAACTTGTGTCGCAAGCCCGTTCCCGCTCTTCGCGCTCGCGCCTTTCTTGTTGTAGTTCCCGCAAACAGTCGGCGTCGCCCACATCAGCACTTCCGCCGATAGTTTCGGTTCCCCGCGAGAATTGAACTTCCCATTGACTCGATTGCAAGCATCGTCCGCGACCGGAGTTTGCCACATCTTGAAATGTTTGTTCTCGTTCCCGCGCACGGCTTGGATCAGATCCCCGCGCCCTCCCCTCTCCCCGTCTGTTGCTCGGATTGTTGGCAACAATCCAGATTCTTTCCCGCTTGTGGGGCGCTCCGGCGTCAACCGCTCCCAGCACTCCCCATTCCGCATAGAACCCCATTTCGGCCAGGTCTCGCAAGACTGTTCCGAGCCCTCTTGATGTGAGGAGAGGCGAATTTTCAACCAAGACCCATTCGGGGCCAGCTTCACCGATAATCCGCGCCATTTCGGCCCACAAACCCGAGCGACTTCCTTCGATTCCGGCGCCCTTTCCGGCACTGGAAATGTCTTGGCACGGAAAGCCGCCTGAAACCACGTCAACAATTCCGCGCCAAGGGCGTCCGTCGAAGGTACGAACATCGTCCCAAATGGGGAACGATGGCAAATTTCCTTCATTTTGGCGCTGTGCGAGTCGTCGAGCGCAAAAGGAAGCGAATTCCACGGCGCAAACCGTTCTCCATCCGAGCAATGTTCCGCCAAGAATTCCGCCTCCAGCGCCTGCGAAAAGTGCCAGCTCATGCATTTTTCCTTCTTTCTTCAAAATGAAACAGGTCGGGCAGCACCTCGGCGCGGCGGATGCCGTAGCGGGCCAGCTCGACCGGAATGCAGCCGTCCACTGGCTGGGAGTGCTCCAGGTCGCACGGACCCAGGGAGAGCACCGCGAAGCCGTCCACGAGGCCCGGCGCGTCCCGCAGGACGGACGAGACGACGAAGCGCAGCACGAGGCCGGAATACTTCTCGACCTCCGGGCACCACTCCAGGAGTTCCAGCACGTCCCCAGGCTCGAACCGGGCGCGGTCCTCCTGGCGCAGCTCGAACGCCTTTTCCCCGCGGAGGATCGCACCGACGAACCGCGGCCAGATTTTGCGAGCATGGTTTCTAGGAATCAACATTATTTCCCTTTTCTGTTTATGCGTTTTTGGTGGTATCTTTTCGCTTTGTTATTGCGCGATATGCGCTTTTGTATTATTGAACATTTTTCGCATAGATTTTGAATCGCTTTCGCCCCGTGAGAAAGTCCAACACAGCGTGTAGCTATTTCTCCGCATCGTTCGCATTTCATGTTGTGCCTTCTCCTTCTGCAATTTCGATTGCAGAACGAACGAATCCTTCGTGCGGAATCGTCGCTTCCTTGGTCTCCACGAGGTCCAGCACGGCGCGCCGAATCTGTTTGAAGTCAGAGGCGGCCCCCTTGGCGTAGTCCGGAAGCTCCTTCGATCCGAACGCGGGCATCGGTCCCCGCTGCTGCTTGGTCCATTCCCTGGCGATGGCCTCGACCCGGACGGTACAGTCCAGGCAACGAGAGAGAACGAACTCCCGAAGGTACTTCGGGGTCCTGAGATCCTTGGACATGGTTTCCCCTTCTGCTACTTGTCGAGCCCCGCGAGCTGGCGCGACCACTTCCAGGCGGCGCGAGCATCGAAGCCCATTTCCCAGGCCACGCGGGCAGCTTCCAGCCGCCGGCGCATGGTTTCCCCTTCTGCCTGCCACCACGCCCCGAAGAGCGCGCCCACGAGGGCGACGGAGCCCGTCAACAGATCGGACCACGGCGAGGGGAGGAAGACGGTAGGCGCGAACATGAGCGCCATCCAAAGCACCAGCTCGCCCACCTTGCAGCGGGTCGAGCTGGCGAGGAAGTCGCCCCAGATGATGAACAGGGCGACGAACACTAGTTCCCCCCGGCGCCGAAGATGTGCAGCCCGGCGCCAACGGCGACCCGGCCCGACTCTTCACCGAAGGCCGGCTGTCCGTCCAGCGGGACCGGGGCATCTTCCCAGGTGAGGGACACCCCCGGTTGACCGGAAAGCGGAATTACCACACCCGGCGACGGCAGAAGGGCGGGAATCTTCCGCAGCGGTTCGGATGGATCCACGACGGCGGCGAAGATTGCGGCCGTTTCCGGGATGCAGGCGCGAATCTTGCCTTCGTGGCGAACGACGGCCCACCGCATCACGCCACCGTTCCGCGGTGGTCGATGCGGTGCCCGGGGAACTGCTCGCGCAGCTCTTCGAGGGTCGCGCCCTTGGAAAGGGCGAACTCGTAGAACCGACGTTCCAGGACGTGGCGGCCGTTCTCGGCCCAGGCGAGGCGGGTTTCCAGGTTCGCCACCTGCCCGCGCAGCTCGCCTTCGGAGGTTGCCAGCTCGCGGCAGTGCTCCAGGGCAGCGAGTTCCCGTTGCTCGGCGCCGGCCTTGCCTGCCTGCGCCATGGCGAGCGCGGCCTCTGCCTCTTCACGCTTCCCGATTTCGTGAACGGCCAGGCGCTGGTCGCATTGGGACTGCTCGCGGGCCTTGGCTTCCTTCTCCTTCCATTCGCCGATGCTCTTCCAGTTGTCGGCCGCGACCTGCTTCGCGATGTCGCATTCCTTCACCAGGGCACGGAACGCCGCGGCGAGTTCCTTGTAGCTGCTGGGGATCTTCCGAACCCCCGTCGCCGTGGTCGCAACCGCGGGCGCCTTCTTCTTCGTCATGTCGATTCCCTTTCGAGGAACGGCCGAACGCCGGCCGCCTTCGGAATATATCCTTTTGATTCGCCTAGCACAAGCCCTTTTCGCGGTCCCGCGCCGGGTTCTGGTGGAGGGTGGTCTCTCTGCCCAGGCCTCCGAATAGTGCCCCCTGGCCCTCGAGGGCTTCGAGGTAGTGCGCGTCGGCCATGGCGAGCGCGGTCGGATCCTCCACGCGGCGCCGAAAACTGACCTCCACGCCTCCGGGATACCTGACGACGGTTCCCGCCTTCCCGTGGCGCACCATGCCCCGCGGCGGGTTGCGGCGCAAGAGACGGCGATCCACGCGGCCCAGCAGCACGGCCCCCGGGTCCACGTCGTCCGCAGCACCGAACAGGCTTTCCCCGGGTCCAGTCCGCAGGGCGTCGGCGACGTACTCGCGCAGGTAGTCGGCCATCGCTTCGGCAGGTGCAGCACGGCCGGCCGCCTTGACGATTGCCACGCCCAGCGCCCAGGCGAGAGAGTCGGCCAGCGGCGCCGCGTCCTTCGGCATGTCGCCCAGGTCGAGGCCGCCTTGAACCTCTTCGTCGCGCAGGGCTGCGCGCATCTTCGCGAGGCTCTTTCCGTCCATCCGGCGGAACCACTCAAAGGCCCGCGGAAGCCGCGGCAGCAGGCGCCACCCTTCGGCGATCTCCGGCGGCCGGCTGTTCGCGGCGCTCTCCAGGCTCCAGACGGCCGGGAGCATGCCCAGCAGCACCGGCACGAGGTCGGGCTTTCCGCTTGGATCGTAGGCCGCGGCCACCACGTCCGACGGGATCCCCTGGAGCATCACCGCTTCCACGAGGGCGGCGGCCTGCGCCGGCTGGTTGTTGATCGCGGCAGCCTTCGCCGGGTCCATCTTGGCGAGGATCTTCCGCCACGTCTCCGGGTTGTCGGCGATCCAGTCGCCGACGGTCTCGGGCGTGACGGGTCGCGAGAACTGGAAGCGGCCCAGGGCGAGCGGCGTCTCGATCCCCAGCGCGCGGCCGACGTGGACGGCCTTTTCCAGGTCCGAAAGGCCGGCCGAGGCCGTGCCCTGGCTCGCTCCGGCAAGGGCGACGGCCTGCTCGACGGGCGCGCCGTCCTTGCCTCCCAGCACCCGCACGGCGAGGAACCGCTCGTCCCTGTCCAGTTCGTCCAGCTTCGCGGCCATGTTCCAGCGGGAAGCGACGGCGGAAAGGTACTGTTCCCACGCCTCCGATTCCGTCTCGAACGCGAGAATCGCGGCCATGGTGCGGCCGTTCCCGGACACCACGAGAAAGGCCTCGGAACGCTCCCCCGTGCCCCTCCACACCACCGGCGCCGAATCCGCAGGCGTCGAGCTGGCGAGCATGAGCCGGCGAGCATCGAGACCGGCGGCCAACTTCTGGACCTGCGACCGACTCGCCACGGCTTCCCGGTTTCGGCCTTGGAGCTCGGGCAGGTAGAACCGAAGCGGGCGGCCCGTCTTCGGATCGTTGCTCGGGATGATCCGGGACAGCGGAACCAGAGCCCAGCGGAAGGGATAGAGCCGGCCCTCCGAATCCTCGAGCATTCCAGACGGCCCCCAGGCGAGCACCCCGCCGGCGTCGTCGCGCTTCTCGGGCTTGACGATGGACCACCCGCCACGCTCGCCAACGGCTGCGGCGCCGGTTCCGGTCGGATTCTTGCGGACCTTGCGCGCGACGGCACCCGCGGCCCGCTTCGTTCCTCGTCCAGCCTTGGAGACCATCCGCACGGCTTCGCGGACGATCAAGGCATCCGGCGACACGAGGGCGAGGGCGATGTCGTCGGGGTTGACCCGCTCGCCCACCTTCACGGCCACCCACTGGCGGGCGTGGTTCATGTAGCGCCCACCCTTGGCAAGCGCGGCGGCGATCTTCTCGCGGCTCATCTTCGATACGTTCACGGGGAAACCTCCAGGGATCCGCCATTCCTGGAGGCATGTTCGCGCGCGGCCTGCACGGCCTCGGGCGTTCGTTCGTTCCAGTAGCCGCCACCACCCAGGCGAACGGCTCGCCACATGATCCAGGCCTGCACTGGCGAGACGCCGCAGGAAAGCAACGCCTCGCGGAACAGGGCGTCCGCTCGCTCCCTGCTGCACGGTTGGACCGTGTAGAGGTAGTCATGAAGCACCGCGGCCCGGTTGGATCGAGCCCAAGGGGGATAGATGCCCCACAGAACGCGCGGAATCGAGGCCGCATCGCAGCGGAACCCGCGCGGGCACCAGATCGGCGCAAGCTCCGAGAGTCGGCCCTCCCTGGCGAGCTGTTCGAGGTCTCCGGCCGTGCTCGGCAAGTAGCCCAGCGGGGCGAGAAGTTCGACACAAGGCCGATCCGTCCTCGACTCCTGGCCGGTGAGGTCGCGCACGTCCAGGGCGGAAAGCCATTTCCCGCCCCCCTTCCACGGCTTGAGCTCCACGGCCGCAGGCATCACGCCGCCCGCTTCCCGAAGAGCCCTTGCAGCAGGGCGGCCCGGTTCGCCTCCCGCTCCTCCGGCGTTAGGCTGCTCGCGGGCGTCCTGGCGGCCTCGAGGCGCCGAAGGCTCTCCGCCCGGCGCTCCTGCTCCTTCGCCCGCTCCTTCGCCCTCCTGGCGGCCTCCTGGCCCTCCCTCGAGGCTTCCCACACCTTCGCGCAGACCGCGGCGAACGCCTTCCAATCGCGAATTCTCCCGCCCCGGCTCTTCCTCCAGCCAGCGGCGACGGCCGAAAGGTAGGCTCTCGAGATGTCGTCGGCGCTCCAGGTCGGCCACGTCGTCCGGCAATGGTCCGCCCACTCCTCCGGGCTCGGCTGGCTGCTGCTGCATGGTCCCCCCCCTGGCTCCGAAGAGCGCGCGCGGGCAGCCGTTCCGGCTGCCTGTTGCTGGTCGTGTTCGCGTTCGTGGTGCGTTTCGCTTCCCCCCTGCACCCCCCTTTCGCTCTCCTTCCCTGTTTCTTCCGTAGGAAGAACAACAGGGATTCTACTGGAAGTGTCCGTTTTGGACATTTCCGGAACTGTTCCTTTCGGACGCTTCGGAAGTGCCCGTTTCGGACGTTTCGGAACCCCTCCAGGGGCAGGGCTCGGACCCTCTTCGAGGTGCGAGCGAACGAGCGCGTCTAGTGCTCGGACGTTCACGACATAGGCGAGGGCATTTCCGGGAGCGGCGACCCCTCCGGCGCGCAAGTCGGCGACGATTCCCAACCCGGTCCAGAACCGGCGGGCGCGTTCCTGCTCCTTCCGGCCTAGTAGGGTCGCGTCGTACCACTCCCAGGCGGGACAGATCCAGGTATTCCCCTCTCCGGCCTGTCGCTGCCTCTCCAGGGCGTGGGACATCCACAAGGCCGCCACGGCATCCGATCCGGGGATCCTGCCCAGGATCGGAAGGAAGGAGATAGGACGCGCCCACAGGTCAAGAATGGAGAAAATGGGCCGCCTCGGCCGTCGTGCTGCTCGCGTCATGCTGAAACCTCGCCACCCAGGGCGGCCAGAATGGCGGAATGGCGGAATCCGCCCTTCCGGAGTTTGGGGAAGCCGGCAGCATCGAAGCGCCGGCGAATGATGGACCAGAGGCCGCGGACATCCAAGCGGGTCCAGCGGATCCGCTGCGCTCCTCCGCTTCGGTGCCCGACGAAGAGAGCGCGAAGCCCTTCGGCCTCGGGTCGGACCTCCACCCAGGCGCGCAGGGCGTCGGCGATCTCGGGGAGGGCGACCACGGGCGTGGATCTCCTCGGGAGGGAAAGGCGGCCGGACGAAGGATCGAAGCTCGACACGTCCAGGGCGGCAGCGTCCACGAGAGGGATTCCCCACCCGACAACGAGCCACAAGACCGCCCGGTCCCTTGCGTCTCGCCACTCCTGGCCGTCCACGCGAGCCACGAAGGCCCGCGCGGCGCGCATCGAGAGGGAGTCGGCCGGAGGTCGTTCGGCCTCGGCACGGCGCCGCGGGAACTGCGGAATCCAGGTCGCGGCGCCGGCAGCGTAGAGCAGGCGGAACGCCTGTAGAACGGCCATCCGTCGAGCCTTGAGGGTTCGAGGTCCATTCCCGCGGATCTCGTGGAGCCACGTTTCCCAGGCCACGAGGCGGGCCGTTCCTTCGGCCTGCGGCATCCTGGCGACATGGAGCACGGCGTCGAGAGGGTCGGGGATCTCGAGCCACCGGCACAGCCACGAGAGACCGTCGGAGTAGATCGCGCGCGTTCGCTCGCTGAACGATTGAGCCCACACGGCCCAGGCATTCCGCAAGCCGGCATCGCCGGAGAACGGATTCCCGCCGGAAAGGTGCAGCTCGGGGAGCATGGAGGAAAGAGCGGCACCTCCAGGCGCCGCCCCGTCGCTCGCGATGTAGGCCGGGACGTTCACCGGCCCGGCCTCAAGAATCGACGCTTCGCAGCCTCGAGAACGAGCTTTCCACCTTCGGCGATCAACGGCCCATGATCGCGCAAGAGCTGTTCGAGCGCGTCGGTTTTCGGACGTGCGCGCGGCGCCTCGTCTTCGTCTTCGTCGTCGCCAAAATCTCCCGACAGAATTTGACGAATCAACGCCTCAAAACCCTCTAGACCGGGCTTCAAACCGGATTCTGTCAAAATCTGTTCGAGCTGTTCGCTTTCTTGTTCGGAAAGCGAAACAGACCAAACGACCGCAACCGGCCGCGCCGTCATTCCTGCGGACCCTTGCTCGCTCCGGGCATGTCGCCGGCCTCGGGATCCTCGCTTCCGAACGCGCGGAACGGGACGCCGTGGGCCTGCGAAAGCACCTCGACAAGGCGCTCCAGGGCGCCGGCGGTGCGCTCCGCGGCTTCCGCTTGACGCATCGCCGATTCGGCTAGTACAGTTGGAAGCGGGACGAACTCCGAGCCCTCGTCGGTCTCGATCTCGAAGAAAAGAAACGGGTCCGGCTTGGTTCTCTCGTCGCGTTCCCCGGATCCGATTTTCTGCGGAAGTGGCTTGTTCATGAAGAAAACATCCCTTTCGTCTATTATATAGAGGGGAAGCCCATTTCCCCCCATTTTATCGGCCTCCCAGGGCGGAAAGCCCTTGCAGGACGACTTCGGAGAAGATAGGTTGTAATCGTGAAATCCACAAGGGAAAAGCTCTTCAAGGTCGAGCAGACCGGGGAACAGATTGGCAGGCTTGCCCGCCAATACTGGCAGGATATGGCGGACCTCGTTTCGCTGACTCCTCCGCAGTTGTTCGACTTCGTGCAGGCGATCCCGTACCGGCGCGACCCTCCGGGCGTCGAGCTGGTGCAACGTCCGCTTTTCCTCCGCATGGAGGCCGCCCGCGGCGCCGATTGCGACGACCGCGCGACGGCCGTCGCCGCGTGGGCCATCGCTTCGGGCTATCCCTGGCGCGTCGTGGCCGTGTCTCGTCGTCCCGATCTTCGCTTGCATCACGTCTTCACCGAGGTGCGTCTCGGGTCGTCGTGGGTGCCCATCGACCCCACCTACCCCACAAGCAGCTACGGGCGCCCAGAAAACTGGACG
>MWDT01000008.1 GCA_002070825.1 Verrucomicrobia bacterium ADurb.Bin122 | reverse complement strand
CTGGGCTGCCTTTGGAGCCACCGCCGACCGCGCCGCCCTGCGTGAAGAAATGCTCGCCTTCTACGAGGCGCGCACCCTGCGCCAGCCCATCCTCCCTGGCGTCGTCGCACTGATGGACGCCGCCCGCGCCGCCGGCATGAAGCTCGCCCTCGCCTCCAATTCGAAACGCGACCACTGCGAACGCCACCTGCGCCGCCTCGGGCTCTTCGACCGCTTCCAGCTCCTCGCCTGCTACGGCGAAGTCCCCGCCCCGAAGCCCGAGCCCGACCTCTACCGCCACGCCGTCAACCAGCTCGGCCTACGCCCCGTACAAGCCATCGCCTTTGAAGATTCCTACACCGGCTCGCTCGCGGCCCGCCGCGCCGGCCTGTGGGTCGTCGTCGCGCCCAACGTCTCCACCTCGCACCACGACCTCTCGCACGCCCACCGCCGCGTCGCCTCCCTCGCCGAGATCGACCTCGCCGAGCTCTGCACCGCCTTTGCCAGCGGACACGCCTGAACCATGAGCACCGAAGCCGCCTCGATGCCACCGACGCCCGCGCTTGCCTGCCGGGGCCTCGTCAAACGCTACGGCTCCACCACCGCCGTCGCCGGGCTCGACCTCACCATCGCCCCCGGCCAGCTCTACGCGTTTCTCGGCCCCAACGGCGCAGGCAAGACCACCTCGCTGCGCATGATCGCCGGACTGCTCCGCCCCGACCGCGGCGAAGTCACCATCCTCGGCCGCTCCCTCGCCAAAGATCCCATCGAGGCCAAACGCCCGCTCGCCTACGTGCCCGACGATCCCGTCCTCTACGGAAAACTCCGCCCCATGGAGTACATGGAGTTCGTCGCCGCGCTCTGGGCCATGCCCGCCGCCGAGGCCCGCCCCTCCGCCGAAAGCCTCCTGCAAGGCCTCGGCCTGTGGGAGAAACGCGACGCCTACATCGAGACCTTTTCACGCGGCACCAAACAGAAACTCGCCCTCGCCGGCGCCCTCCTGCACGCCCCGCGCCTCATGCTCCTCGACGAACCGCTCTCCGGCCTCGACGCCGCCGCGGCGCGCCTCGTCAAAGATCTGCTCAACGAATTCGTCCGCGCCGGCGGCACCGTCGTCCTCACCACGCACGTGCTCGACGTCGCCGAGCGCATGGCCGAGCGCATCGGCATCCTGCGCGGCGGCCGCCTCGTCGCCGAAGGCCGGCTCGGCGAACTCTGCGAACAAGCCGGCCAGGCGGGCGGCACCCTCGAAGACGTCTTCCTGCGCGTCACCACGGCCGAGCCCGGCCGCTAACCGTCGCCGCGCCCGATGCGCCCCCTCGCTCTCCAGCTCTGGACCGTCCTGCACAACGACGTGCGCCTGCTCTGGCGCGAGCTGCTCGCGAGCCGCTGGAGCCTGCTCGGCAACCTCGGCCTCATCGCCATTCTGCTCGCACTCGCGCACGCACTCGCCATCGCCCTCTGTGTCCACGCCCCGCACCCACCCTCGCTCCACGTCGAGGCCGGCGCCTGGCTTTTTTTCGGCTTCATCATGCTGGGCACGGCCATGACGCAGGCCACCACGCTTCTCTTCGAACGCGCCGATTTCCACCTGCTCTTCGCCGCGCCAACCTCCCCCCACGCCGTGCTGCTTGCACGCATGACCGCGCTCGTCGCCGGCTCGGCCCTGAGTGTCGGCCTGCTGCTGCTGCCCGTCATCGACGGTCTGATCGCGGGCTTCGGCCTGCACTACGCCGGCAGTTATCTCGTCTGGGTGGAACTGGCCGGACTCGCCGCCGCGGCCGGTGTGGGCTTCACGCTCACGCTCGTGCGCTGGCTCGGCGCCCGGCGCGCACGCACCACGGTGCAAGTGCTCGGTGCCCTCTGCGGCGCCACCGTCTATCTGGGCATCCAGGCGCCCGGCTTTCTCGGCGAAGAGCACCGCCCGACGGCCGAGCGCCTGATCGATCAGATCGTGGCCAACCCGCTCAGCCTGGCGCTGGCACGCGGCGGGCGCGGCGACTGGCACACGCTTTTGCTCCTCGGCGCCAGCACACTCGCCCTACTCGCCGCCACCACCTGGCTCCTCTCGCGGGCATTTCTCGAAGGCGCACAAGAAACGACCAGCCGCCCCACTCGGACACACCGTCGCGAGTATCGCCACCACTGGCGCCAGAGTCTCGCCTGGGTGACCTTCTGGAAGGACCTCCGGCTCATCCTCCGAGATCCGCTGCTCCTCTCCCAGATCCTGCCGTCGATCCTTTACCTGCTCCCCGCCCTGCTCGGATTGTACACCACCCTCGGGGCTGCCACGCTCGCACCGCTCAGCGTGATGGTCGCCGGCCAGCTCTCGTCGCAATTTGCGCTCGTCGCCACCGCGGGCGAAGAGGCCTGGGATCTGATCCGGATGAGCCCCGCACCGGAGCGTCGTCTGCGCCTGGCAAAGATGGCCGCAGGCATGGCGCTACCGCTCGCACTCGCCGCCACACTCTGTCTCGCACTCGCGCTGGCAGGGCGCCCCGGGCTCGCGCTGGCGTCGCTCGGCATCGCCGGCCTCTGCGCCGCCGGCGGCGCCTGGTTGCAGATCAGCCACGTGCGCCCAAGCCCGCGCCACGATGTCGTCAAGGAGCGCCTCAAAAACTCCCCCGGCCGTCTCTTCGGCGGCATGGCGTTGATGGCCACCGGCGCGACCGCCGCTGGATTCTACGGACACGGCAACTGGTTTGCCGGAGGCGTGTCGCTCGCGCTCTGCATCGCCGGCTTTGCCGGTATCCTCGCCCTTGTGAAACTCCGGGCGTTGGTCACACCGGACTAAGCGCGGCGCTCACCGACGCTCGTTCCACTCCGCCGTCGAGTACTGCTCGGTCAGACCATCGGCTTCGCCCTCGGCGTACTCCGGCCACGGTCTGCGGACCAGCTCGACTTGCAATGCCTCCGCGAGGCCGCTCGCAAAGTCCTCGAAAAAGCGGTCCCAGTCGACCGGCACAGGCTCGACGGACGGCTTCCAGAGGGAGCCTTGGAAGAGCAGGCCGCGTTTGTTGCGCTTCTGCGCCGCTCCGGCGATTTTCGCACCGCTCTGCGAGTGCACCACGTCGTACAGCTCGGGCTTTTGAAAACACACGCCGGGCTCCGGGTCGGCCTCGGGATCGACCGTCTTTTTCAGGACCGCCGGCACGCCCTGCGCCGCGAGCGCTGCGGCGAGGGCCGCATGCACCACCCGATAGCTCTCGACCGCGCGCACCTCCTCCAGCGGATGCCCGCGCGGGATCACGAGCGCATACGTCCAGTCGTCGCGGTGGTCCACCACGCCGCCGCCGGTCGGCCGACGGCATAGCTCGTACGGATCGTCGACGGGCAGTTGCTGCCGCACCCAGTCGATCTTCTGGCCGTAGCCGAAGGTAAACGCAGGGCGGTGCCAGCCGTAGTGGCGGAAGCGCACCTGCGCTGCCTCGGGGTAGCGTTGGAGCAGGAGAAAATCCGACGCCATGTTCTCAGCGGCGCCGCCGGAGCGGATCGGAAGCAGGTGTAGCTCCATGCTCAGCTGACCGGAGGAAACAGCTCCGGCACCACATGCCAGCGGCAGCGCCAGCGGGACGTGGGCCGGTCGTCCTCGGGGCGCTCCAGACAGAGCGCCGCCCCTTTATCCATCGCAAAGACCGTCGGCGCCACGCGGCCGGTCACCAAGAAGGTCGCCAGCAAACTGAGAAACGGCTCGTGGCCCACCACCGCGAGATTATGCGAGCAGTGCCAGAGGCGCGGCACGATGTCGGACGGATCGTCCTCGGGCAACAGTCCTTCGACCTCCATGACGGGCATCGGCCCATGACCGCTCCCGGCAACGAGCAGCTCCGCAGTCTCGCGGGCCCGGCGCATCGGGCTGTGCCAGACCGCGACGGGGCGGAAGACGCCGGCGGCGGTCAATCCGGCGACCAGCCGGCGGACGGCCTGCTGCCCGGCGGGACTCAACGGCCTGAGTTTATCCGAAGCGGCGGTTTCGGCGTGCGCATGGCGTATGAGGTAGAGCAGCATAACCGGGCAAATTGAATGCAGAAGCCCCGTTTCATCAAGGGGCCAGCCGCTCTATTACCCAGCCTTCCTTATCGCGGCGGTAGCGCAGCCGGTCGTGCAGGCGACTGCGGCGGCCCTGCCAAAACTCAACACTCTCGGGCGCGAGGCGGAAACCGCCCCAATTCGGCGGCAGCGGCACGTCGGTGCCCGCGTACTGCTTTTCGAGGGCCTTCATCGCCGATTCCAGCAGGGCGCGGTCACCGATCACGCTGCTCTGGTTCGACGCCCAGGCCGCCAGCTGGCTGAGCCGCGGGCGGCTGTGGAAATAAGCGTCGCTCTCCTCGCGCGTCACCCGGGAGACGGTGCCTTCGACCATCACCTGGCGCTCCATCGCGATCCAGGGGAACAGGAGCGAGGCGCGCGCGTTGCCGGCGAGCTCGCGCCCCTTGCGGCTCTCGTAGTTGGTGTAGAAAACGAAACCGCGACCATCCAGGGCCTTGAGTAATACCGTGCGCGTCGACGGCCGGCCGTCGGCAGTGCAACTGGCCAGCACCATGGCATTGGGCTCGGGCACCTTGGCCGCCTGCGCCTCCGCAAACCATTTTTCGAACTGGCGGAACGGGTCGCGCGCGAGGTCTTTCTCGGCGAGCCCGGCGAGGGTGTAGTCTTTGCGCAAATCGGCGTAGGAGGGCATCGGCGCCACACACTGCGGGCCGGCTTCGGGCTGTCAAAAACAACCACCGCGCGGCCACTCCGGGAGTCGACACCGCCCGGCACCCTCCTCAACGTGGTGCGTATGACGCCCACGGCCTACCTCACCGCCCACGCCGGAGCGCTGCCCGCGCTGCTGCGCCGGCTCGTCGCTGTGCAGACCGTCAACCCGCCCGGCTGCGACTACGCCACGATGTCCGCGCTCCTTGCCGCCGAGCTCTCCGCACGTGGCCTGAAAACGCGGCGCCTGCGCGTGCCCGACCGCGAGCTCAAGCAGGTGCTTCCAGCCGGGCAGCACGCGTTTCCCCGCTACAACGTCCTCGGGCTTTGGCGCGTACCCGGTGCGAAAAAGACCCTCCATTTCAACGCCCACTACGACGTCGTGCCCGTCGGCGGCGAGTGGCGGCATGGCGACGCGTTTAGCGGGGCCGTCGAGCGCGGCTGGATCTACGGCCGGGGCACAGCCGACATGAAGGGCTCGATCGCGGCGCTACTGCTCGCACTGGAGGCCCTGCGCGCCACGGGCACGGCGCCGCGCGTCAACGTCGAGGTATCGTTCACCGCCGACGAGGAAACCGACTCGGCGCTCGGCACGGACTGGCTGGTGCGGCACGTCCCGCTGCGCGCCGACTACGCCGTGGTCATGGAGGGCGGTGAGGGCCCGCGCATCTGTTGCGGGCACAACGGCGTCGTCTGGCTGGAAGTCCGCGTCCATGGGCGGGCGGCGCACGGCTCACGGCCCGAGCAGGGCGTAAACGCGTTCGAAAAAATGGCAGCGCTGGTGTGCGAGCTGGAGTCGTACAAGGAAGCGCTGGCCGGGCGCCGGTTCGTGACGCCGGAGGGCGTCGTCATGCGGCCCACGATCAACGTCGGCGGCGTCTTTGCGCAGGGGCCCGGCGGGAAGATCAACACGGTGCCTGATTCGGCGAGTTTCTCGATCGACCGGCGCGTGCTGGCCGACGAGTCGCTCGCAGACGCGGAGCGCGAGCTGCGGGCGTTTCTCGCCGCGGCGGCCAGGCGCATCCCGGGCTGCCGGATTTCGGTGGCGAAGACGACGGAGAGCTCCCCGTGTTTCACGCCGCCGGAGGGGCCGTTTTTCCGAGCGATGGCCGACAGCGTGGGCCGCGTGCGCCGTGCACCGGCGCGCTTCAGCGTGACGAGCGGATTTACCGACATGCACTTTTTCGCGCACCGGCTCGGCATCCCCACGGTCGGCTACGGGCCGGGCGGGCAACGCGAGCACGGGATCGACGAGCGCGCCCGGCTGGGCGATCTGCGGCGGACCGCGCGCGTCTACGCCGACCTGCTCGGCTCCTTTTCGGACTGATCGAGGCGTGGGACGGGCAGCGACTGGCCGTCGTGCCAGGTGCCCTCGACGTAGGTCGTCGTCGGAATGGAGGGGATGCCAAACTTGTTTTGTACGAGTTGCCCGGCGAGGAGTTCGACGGCGAGTCGGCCAACCTCGTTGTGGTTCTGGACGACGCCGGCAGTCTTGCCGCTGAGATCGTCGAGGAAGATATCGACGAGGGCGATGTCGCGGGGCACCCGCCAGCCGAGGTTTTGGAGAGCGGGCATGATGACGGAGCTCTGACCGATCACGACCTCGGGACGCTGGCGCTTGAGCCACGACTCCAGGCTCTCGGCACAGGGGAAGAGGTAGGGCGAGAGGCGGTCCTCGACGGGCGCGGCCTGTTGTTCATAGAGGTAGCCGGCGCTCCACAGGCGGTCCACGGTGATGTCCCAGCCCTCGTCCATGACCATGCCGATGCGCCGGTAGCCATAGGAGAGGACCTTTTGCATCGCCAGGCGGATGATTTGCAACTGGTCGTTGGTCACGCGGGGCAGCTGTGGCTCGTGCGGAAAGTAGTCGATCTTGACCGCTGAGAGATGCGACCAGTCGAACTGGAGGGCCGAGTCGATCTCACGCACGTGGGAGGCGATGATCACACCGTGGATGCCGCGCGCGGTGAGGATCTGGCTCATGCGGCCATGGGTCAGGCCGGGCTCGCGCAACCAGAAGTGTTCGAGCTGATAGCCCAGCTCCTTGGAACGGGCCAGCGCCCCCTCGTAGAAATCGGGATGGGCGATCACCTTCCGCCAGCCCCAGCGGCTATTCCAGTTGGTCACATAAGCGAGCGTGGGCGGACTTTTCCGCTCCATGGTGTTGCCCCGGTACGCGGCAAGAGCCTGGAGCAGCGGGTCGGGCGCATAGCCCATCGACTCGGCCAGCGCGCGGATGCGGGTGCGCGTCGCCTCCGGGAGGCGGGGGCTGTTGCGCAAGGCCAGCGAAACGGTCGTCACATGCACTCCTGCCTTTTTCGCGATATCTGCCAGCACAACCCGTGGACGATTCATGGGAGGGCAAAAAAAGGGGCTCGCGGGAAAACTCAATTCTATTGATAGAATCATGAACCCATTGAGCCATTTTCTTCACGACCCCGAAGTAAGTCACCCCCTTATGTCCGCCCCCCGCACGCCCGATTTTCAGCCCAGTTTTCACACTCAACACGCCCCGTTTGGAGCCTTCGCCAGCTTTAGTATCGGACTGGTCGGAAGCCCGGGCGGATTTGGCCAGTCGCTGCGGGGTGCCGGCCACCAAAACGTGTACGTCGGCTACCGCACGGGCGACGCGCCCGACGCGCTCTGGCAGATGCTCCCCTTCTTCCGCCCACCGCAGTCGAATGAGGGGGCCTTCACCGGCGCCGATCCGGGCAACTCCGTCGCACCGACCGGGTTCACCATGCTCGAGCCCTCCGCCTACGAACGCACGCTCGGCTGGGCCAGCGATACCTGGCGGGCCGGCTCGGGGCGCTTCGGCTTCAGCCTGCTCTCGCCCTTTGCTCCGATCGCGGATCCCGCCCGGATGTCGCGCGCGGCGGCACGCTTCGCCCTCGCCCCGGTCGTCACCGGCTGGATCGAATTCGATAACCGCACCGGCAAGACTCCCGTCGAGCTCATGTTCGGCATCGGCGAGCTCGACCGCCTGCAACGCCCCGTGGCCGACGCCGGTCTCGACCTGCCCGGCTTCGCCGTCGGCCCCGACTTCGGCTACGCCACGGCCCGCTCGGCCGCCGTCGGACAACGACTGGGCTTCGACGTCTTTGCCCCAAAATTCCGCGACTACCGCGGCCTCCACGTGATCGGCGGAGAGAGCGCACTCACCTTCAAGGTCCCCGCAGGCCAGAAGAAACGCTTCCCCCTCGTCCTTGCTTTCTTCCAAGGCGCCGCCGTCACCACCGGCATCTCCGCCGGCTACGCCTACGCCCAGTTCTTCGAAAACCTCGAAGACGTGCTCGCCCACGGCCTGGCCAACCGCGCCCGCTACGAAAGCATCGCCGCACGCCGCGACCGCGAGCTCGCCAGCTCCGGCCTCGATGCCGACCAGCAGTTCCTCCTTGCACAGGCCGCCCACAGCTACCTCGGCAGCACCCAGCTGCTCTGGCACAAGGGCAAGCCACTCTGGGTCGTCAACGAAGGCGAATACCGGATGATGAACACCTTCGACCTCACCGTGGACCACCTCTTCTGGGAGCTGAAGTGGACCCCGTGGGCCGTGCGCAACGCACTCGACCTCTTCGTCGATCGCTACTCCTACACCGACAAGATCCTCGCCGGCGGCAAATCCGTGCCCGGCGGCCTCTCCTTCACGCACGACATGGGCGTGATGAACCACTTCACCCCGGACGGGCACTCCAGCTACGAGTGCGACCATCTCCATGGCTGTTTCAGCCACATGACGATGGAGCAACTCCTCAACTGGGTCCTCTGCGCCGTCACCTACGCTGAAAAGACCGGCGACGTGAAATGGCTCCGCAAACGCAAAGCCATCCTCCTGGCCTGCGCCGAAAGCATCCACCGCCGCGACAATCCCAACCCGGCGCTGCGCGACGGCATCATGAAGCACGACAGCGCCCGCTGCGGCACCGACGGCTCCGAGATCACCACCTACGACAGCCTCGACGTCTCCCTCGGCCAGGCCCGCAACAACCTCTACCTTTCCGTCAAAACCCTCGGCGCCTGGATTCTCCTCGAACGCGCCTTCAAACACCTCGGCCTCCACGAGGACTCCGCCGACGCCCGCGCCACCGCCGACCTCCTCGCCCGCACCATCGCCACCAAGTTCGAAGCCGACACCCAGTCCTTCCCCGCCGTCTTCGAAAAGGGCAACCGCTCGCGCATCATCCCCGCCGTCGAAGGCTTCGTCTACCCCCTCTACCTCGGCATCAAGGAAGCGACCGCCCGCGACGGCCGCTTCGCCGAACTGCTCGACCTCCTCTCGAAACACCTCTGCGGCATCCTCAAGCCCGGCATCTGCCTCGATGGAAAGTCGGGCGGCTGGAAAATGAGCAGCACCAGCACCAACACCTGGTTTAGCAAGATCGCCATCGCGCAGCACGTCATCCGATCCCTCTTCCCTGAGGCGATGACCGAGGCCGCCCGCGCCGCCGACCGCGTCCATGCCGACTGGCAACGCCGCCCCGGCTGCGGCGAACACGCCATGTGCGACCAGATCAACAGCGAGACCGGTATCGTCTGCGGCAGCCGCTACTACCCGCGCGGTGTCACCACCATCCTCTGGCTCCTGAAGTAACCCCCCGTCACGTTTTCCCCACACCCTACACTCACATGACTCCGGTCTCTCCCAAACTCTCCTTTCTGGAAAAAGCAGGCTACAGCGGCGGCGATGCCGCGGCCAACTTCGTCTTCATGTCGATGGTGCTCTTCCAGACGAATTTCTACACGGACGTCTTCGGCCTCTCAGCCGGTGCCGCCGCCGCAGTCCTCCTCTGGCCCCGCCTGTGGGATGCCGCCTTCGATCCGATCATGGGCATCCTCGCCGATCGCACCACCAGCCGCTGGGGCAAGTTCCGCCCCTGGGTCCTGTGGACATCCCTGCCCTGGGCCATCGTCATGGTCCTCGCCTACACCACCCCCACCGGCTGGAGCACCGGCATGATGATCGCCTACGCCGGCATCACCAACACCGTCCTCATGACGCTCTACTCGATGAACAACATGCCCTACTCAGCCCTGAGTGCGGTCATGACCAGCGACCTCAACGAGCGCACCAAGCTCAACTCCTTCCGCTTCGTCGGCGCCAACATCGCCCAGCTCATCGTCGGCGGCTGCACCCTCCCGCTCGTCGCCAAGTTCGCCCAAGGTCACGACCGTCAGCACGGCTGGCAGATGACCATGACCATCTGGGCCGTCCTCTGTCTCGTCCTCTTCCTGGTCACCTTCTTCACCACCAAGGAGCGCATCCAGCCCGTCAGCGAAGCCAAGAGCACCCCCAAGGAGGACTTCCGCAACCTCCTCAAAAACGGCCCCTGGTACGCCCTGCTCGCCTTCACCATCTTCAACTTCGCACTGCTCACCTATCGCGGCAGCGCCCACTACAACCTCTATCAGCGCTTCGCCGACAAGGGCGCCATGTTCGACTTCCTCACCAAGCTCGGACTCACCACCCCCGACCCCACCATCAGCAAGAACATCTTCGACGTCCTCGGCTACATCGCCCACGGCACGCACGACAACCTCCCCTCCAACGTCGCCGACGTCTTCAACAGCATCGTCAACATGGTCGGCATCGGCACCACCATCCTCTTCATCATCCTCACCACCAGCTTCGTGCGCCGCTTCGGCAAAAAAGCCGTCATCTTCTGGGGCTTCTTCTTCGGCGGGCTCAACGCCTGCGCCTACTATCTCCTCACGCCCACCAGCACCACCGGCATGGTCGTCCTCGCGGCCATCGGCTCCATCACCTACGCGCCCACCATCGCCGCCGCCTGGTCCATGTACGCCGACGCCGCCGACTACTCCGAATGGCAAACCGGCCACCGCTTCACCGGCATGGTCTTTGCCACGATCGGCTTTGCCCTCAAGTCCGGCCTGGCCCTCGGCTCCGCCGTCTTCCTCTGGGCCATGAGTGGCTTCTGGAATTACGACACCTCCATGCCCAACGACCCCAACGCCATCGTCGGCTACCACTTCTCCAGCAGCATCGGCGTCGGCCTGCTCTTCTTCGGTGCCGCCATCGCCATCGCGCTCTGCCCACTCAACAAAAAGAAAACCCTGCAAATCGCCGCCGAGCTTGAGGAGCGCCGCCAGAAGGCCATCGCTGCACGCCAAGCCGCCCACGCCTGATCCACGCCATGTCGATCCCCCGCCTCCTCGCCCCCGCCTGCGCTCTCCTGCTCGCCGCCTCCTCGGCCCTCGTCGGCGCGTGCTCGCCCGGAGGCGGCCTCGGCCCCGCGTCCCAGCGCAACCTCTTCACCGAGCTCCTCGGCAAATCCGACGCCGAGGTGCAGGCCAAGATCGACTCCGCCTGGCAGCAGCAATTCTACGGCGACGACGCCACCCAGCGCCTCTACTACCCCGTCGGCGACGACCAGGCCTACATCGCCGATATCGGCAACGCCGACGTCCGCAGCGAAGGCATGTCCTACGGCCTCATGATCGCCGTCCAACTCGACAAACGCGCCGAGTTCGACCGCCTCTGGCGCTGGGTCAAAGCCCACATGTACCACGCCGACGGCCCGCGCCGCGGCTACTTCGCCTGGCAGTGCCACTTCGACGGCACGCACATCGACCCCGGCTCCGCCAGCGACGGCGAGGAATGGTTTGCCATGGCCCTACTCTTCGCAGCCCACCGCTGGAGCGCCACGCCGGGCTCCATCGACTACGCCGCCGAAGCCCAGGCCATCCTCGACGCCATGCGCAACGACGACCGCGGCGGCGAGATCACAGCCATCTTTCACCCGATCGAAAAACAAGCCGTCTTTGCCCCCACCAAACACGCCAGCCGCTTCACCGACCCGTCCTACCACCTGCCCGCCTTCTATGAACTCTGGGCACGCTGGGACCGCACCGAAGCAGGCCGCCGCTTCTGGGCCGACTGCGCCATCGTCAGCCGCGACTACTTCAAAAAAGCCGCCCACCCAAAAACCGGCCTGATGTCCGAATACGCCCATTTCGACGGGCGCCCACTCGACGGCGAAAAAGGCGACTTCCGCTACGACGCCTGGCGCGTCATCTCCAATGTCGCCCTCGATCACGCCTGGTTCCCCACCGACGGCTGGGCCACCGAGCAAAGTGACCGCGTCCTCCGCTTCCTCCTCTCGCAGGGCGACTTCATCCCCGACCGTTACACCCTCGACGGACGCCCGGTCTCCACCGATGAATCCGTCGGCCTCTTCGCCATGGCCGCCGTCGGAGGACTCGCCGCCGACCCCAAGCTCGCCAAACCCTTTCTCCAACGCCTCTGGGATGCCCCCATCCCCACCGGCCGCTGGCGTTACTACAACGGACTGCTTTACACGCTCGCCCTCCTCGAAGCCGGCGGACGTTTCCAAATCCACGCCCCCGCCTGCGCACGCTGACCGTCAGGGCACACGCGCTGACGGCACCGCCTTCCGCACACGACGCACCGTTCCGCGGCAACCTCGGCCCCCTGTCTCCCGTCTAGCCGTATCCTCATGCCCATCCTCAAAAAAATCATCCTGGGCGCCTCGCTCGCCCTGAGCGCTCTCGTCCCGGCCTCGGCCGCCCCCGCCTTCGAATCCGGCCAGTACCGGAATCTCTTCGCCGAGCACCTCGGCAAAACCGAGGCCGAACTCGACGCCAAACTCCAGGCCGTCTGGGACCAGTTCTCCATCGGCGACCCCGCCACCCAGCGTCTCTTCTACACCACCGCAGACGGGATGACCTACATCCCCGACATCAAACACGAGGACGTGCGCACCGAAGGCCAGTCCTACGGCATGATGCTCGCCGTGCAGATGGATAAACAAGCCGAGTTCGACCGCATCTGGAAGTGGACCCGGCGCTACATGTACAACCCCGACGGCCGCTTCGCAGGCTACTACGGCTGGCAATGCCGCTATGACGGCACCCGCATGAGCAACGGCCCGGCCTCCGATGGCGAGGAGTGGTTCGTCATGACGCTCTTCTTCGCCGCCCACCGCTGGGGCAACGGCGAGGGCATCTTCAACTACGAGGCTGAGGCGCAGGCCCTCCTCCGCCACATGCTCCACAACAGCGACGACGGCGACGATGCCGTCACCCCGATGTTTGACCGGAAGGAGAAACAAATCGTCTTCGTCCCCACCAGCCGCGGCAGCCAGTTCACCGATCCGTCCTACCACCTGCCCGCCTTCTACGAACTGTGGGCGCGCTGGGCCGCCGATCCCGACGACCGCGCCTTCATGGCCGAGGCCGCCGAGGTCAGCCGCCGCCACTTCCGCGCCGCCGCGCATCCCGTCACCGGCCTGATGCCCGACTACTCGCACTTCGACGGCACACCCGTCGCTTTTGGCGAACACGGCAACTTCCTCTTCGACGCCTACCGCACCATCGGCAACGTCGCCCTCGACTGGTCCTGGTTCGGTAAAGACTCCTGGCAGATCGAGCAGAGCAACCGCGTGCTCGCGTTCCTCGCGGCGCAGGGCCCGAACTGTCCCAACAACTTCACTCTCGACGGCAAAGCCCTCACCGCCGACCACTCGCCCGGCCTCTTCGCCATGGCCGCCGTCGGCGCCCTCGCCGCCGATTCGCCCGACGCAAAACTCTTCGTCCAGCGCCTCTGGGACATGCCCGTCCCCTCCGGCATCGAGCGCTACTACGACGGACTGCTCTACCACCTCGCCCTCCTCCAGGTCGGCGGCCGCTATCAGATCCACGCCCCGAAAACCTCACCCAACACTCCGGCTAAACCATGACGATCCGCCCGCTGCTCCGTTGCCTGCCCCTGATCCTCGTCGCCCTCGGCGCCACGCTCGCTCGTGCCGAAGATGGCTACCGGCTCTGGCTCCGCTATGACCTCGTCGCCGACACATCGCTGCGCGAGTCCTACACGCAGGCGCTCGGGCAGATCGTGATCGCCACGCCTGCGGGCGCCGAGTCCGCCACCCTCGCCGCCGCGCGCACCGAGCTTTCTACCGGACTGCGCGGCCTGATCGGGCGCGAGGTCCCTGTCGTCCTCGAAAAATCGGCCACTGCGCCGGCCGGCGGCGCTGAGGCCTACGCCATTCGCCTGGAGCAACGCGCCACCTCGTGCGCCGTCATCTCCGCCGGCTCCGATACCGGCGCACTCTACGGTGCCTTTGCGCTTTTGCGGCAGCTCCAGACGGCCCGTCCCGTCGACCAGCTCGCCACCGCCGGCGCCCCGCGCATCAAGCGCCGCATGCTCAACCACTGGGACAACCTCACCGGCTTCGTCGAGCGCGGCCAGGCCGGCTTTTCGCTCTGGAACTGGTTCACGCTGCCCGACGTCCTCGACCCGCGCTACACCGACTACGCGCGCGCCTGCGCCTCGATCGGCCTCAACGGCACCGTGCTCAACAACGTCAACGCCAACGCCACCATCCTCACCGCACCCTACCTCGAAAAAGTCGCCGCCCTCGCCGACGTTTTCCGCCCGTACGGCGTGCGCGTTTACCTCACGGCCCGCTTCAGCGCGCCGAGGGAAATCGGCGGCCTGCCCACCGCCGATCCGCTCGATCCGGCGGTCGCCGCATGGTGGAAAACCAAGGCCGATGAAATCTACCGCCACGTGCCCGACTTCGGCGGCTTCCTCGTGAAGGCCAACTCCGAGGGCCAGCCCGGCCCGCAAGACTACGGCCGCACCCACGCCGACGGCGCCAACATGCTCGCCGACGCGCTCGCGCCGCACGGCGGCGTCGTCATCTGGCGCGCCTTCGTGTACAGCCACGAGGCACCCGACGACCGCGCCAAGCAGGCCTACTCCGAGTTTACCCCGCTCGACGGCAAGTTCCGCAAAAACGTCTTCGTGCAGGTCAAAAACGGCGCCATCGACTTCATGCCGCGCGAGCCGTTCCACCCGCTCTTCGGAGCGATGCCGCACACGCCCCTCGCGCCCGAGCTCCAGATCGCCCAGGAGTACCTCGGCGGCGCGCTGCAACTGGCATTCCTCGCGCCCATGTGGAAGGAGACGCTCGACTCCGACACATTCTGCGCCGGCGCCGGCTCGACCGTCGCCCGCGTCGTCGATGGCTCCGTCGACGGCCTCGCCGATTCCTGCATCGCCGGCGTCGCCAACACCGGCACCGACCGCAACTGGACCGGCCACCCGCTCGCCGCCGCCAACTGGTACGCCTTTGGCCGCCTCGCCTGGGACTACTCGCTTACCTCTGAGTCCATCGCCGACGAGTGGACGCGCATGACCTTCTCCAACGAGCCCGCAGTCGTCGCGCCAGTCACGGCCATGCTCCTCGCCTCGCGCGAGGCCGTCGTGGACTACTCGATGCCGCTCGGCCTGCACCACATCATGGCCGAGGGCCACCACTACGGGCCGGGCCCCTGGGTCGCCAGGTCGGGCCGCCCCGACTGGACTTCCGTCTACTACCACCGCGCCGACGAGCACGGCGTCGGCTTTGACCGCACGGCCACCGGCTCCAACGCCGTCGCACAATATCGCCCCGAGGTCGCCAAACTTTTCGCCGATCCGGCACGTTGCCCCGAAAAATTTCTCCTCTGGTTCCACCACGTGCCTTGGGATCGTCCGCTCGCCTCCGGCCGCACACTCTGGGACGAGCTTGGCCTGCACTACCAACGCGGCGTAAACGAAGTCCGCGCGTGGCAGGCGGGCTGGGCCACCCTCGCCGGCCACATCGACTCCGAGCGCCACGCACATGTCGCCTCGCTGCTCGCACGCCAGGAGCGCGACGCCCGTTTCTGGCGCGATGGCTGCCTGCGCTATTTCCAGGTGTTCGCCAAGCGCCCACTGCCCGCCGGCGTCGAGCCGGCCACCCAGCCATTGGAGTATTTCGTCAACTTCCGCCTCGAATACGTGCCCGGCGATCCCGCCATGGCGAAATAGGCCACCGACTTAAGCTCTACCATTTCCTACCATGAAACGCGTCCTCTCCGCCGCATTGTTCGCCATCGCCCTGTGTGCCTCGCTGTTCGCCACTGGCGGCACCGAGCGCCCCTTCGTGAGCCCGGTCTTCGGCGAACACATGGTACTCCAGCGCGGCAAACCCAACCGCATCTGGGGATGGACGCAGCCCGGCGCCGAAGTGCGAGTCGAGATCGCAGGCCAGACCGCCAAGGCGACCGCCGCGGCCGACGGGCGCTGGCAGGCCGAGTTTACCCCGCCGCCCGCCGGCGGTCCGTACACGTTGAAGATCGATGGCCCGCAGCACGTCGAGCTTGGCGACATCCTCGTCGGCGACGTGTGGTTGTGCGGCGGCCAGTCGAATATGGAATTCAGCCTGCGTGGCGCACGTGACGGTGAGGCCGAGGTTGCCGCAGCGAACCATCCCGGCATCCGCTTTTTCAGGGTACCCACAAAGTCCGCCTACGGCCCTGTCGCCGTACCGACGGGCGAGTGGAAGGTGTGTGCGCCCGAGATTTTCCCGATGTGGGGCGGCGGCTCCGCGGTCGCCTACTATTTCGCCCGCAAGGTGCACGCCGAGACCGGCGTGCCGATCGGGCTGATCCAGAGCGCGGTCGGCGGCACTCCCGCCGAATGCTGGATGACCCCCGAGACGTTGAAGCGGATGCCCGAGTTCGGGCCGGCGTTGGCCGAGATCGAGCGCTTCAAGGCGCGCGGCGAGCCGGAGTACGGCAACTTCATCAGCCACTGGTACGACGAGTTCGACCGCGGCCAGAAGGAGGAATGGGGCAAGGAGACGCTCGACGATTCCGCTTGGAAGCCGACGACGCTCAAGTCCGCCTTTGCCGATCTCGGTGTGCCGGAGACTCCCGCGATCGTCTGGCTGCGGCGCGAAATCGAGTTGCCGGATCCGCTGCCGGCCGGGATGGCCAAGGTCCTCCTCGGTGTCGTTGAGAAGATGGATACGGTCCATATCAACGGCCGCTGGGTCGGGGCGAGCTCCTGGGTCGAGAATCCCCGCGTCTATCCCATCGGTCCGGATGTCCTTCGCCCCGGCAAGAACACGGTGGTCATCCGCGTGCTCAAGACAAAGCCCGATGGCGGCTTCAACACCCCTGCCGGGGATCTGAAGATTGTGCTGGGCGACGGCTCGTCCGTGGCGCTCGAAGGTGCCTGGAAAGGTATCGTAAGTGTCGACGCCCGCGCCCCGCATCCGATGCCGCTCGCCTACGAAAATTACCCGACGATGCCGTCCGTCCTCTACCAGGGGATGCTCCGGCCGCTCGCCCCGCTCGCGCTCACGGGCGCGCTCTGGTACCAGGGCGAGGCCAACCAGTTTAAGGCGCAGCAATACCGGACGCTCCTGCCGGCGATGATCACCGATTGGCGCACCGCCTTCGGCCAGGGCGATTTCCCCTTCTACATCGTCAGCCTACCGGCCTTCATGCAGCGGCAGGCGGAACCGCCGTCCACCGCCGACGGCTGGACGCAGATCCGAGAAATTCAGATGGAGATCGGCCGCAGCGTCCGCGCCGCAGGCACCATCATCACCGTCGACACCGGCGATGCCGACAACATCCACCCGACCGAGAAGGTCCCCGTGGGCGAGCGCCTCGCGCTCCTGGCCCTGAAGAACGTCTACGGACGCGATGTCGTCACCGCCGGTCCGACCTTTGCCAAGCTCGAGGCGCTGCCCGGTGCGCTGCGCATCCACTACACGGACACCGACGGCGGTCTCGTGGTGAAAGGCGACAAACTCGGCGAGTTTGCCGTCGCTGGTGCAGACCGCACCTGGCACTGGGCCGAGGCCCGCGTCGAAGGCGACACCGTCGTGGTCTCGTCGCCGGAGGTGCCAGAGCCCATCGCCGTGCGCTACGCCTGGCAGGCCAACCCGCTTGCCACGCTCTACAACGCCGCGGGCCTCCCCGCCGCGCCCTTCCGCAGCGACAACTGGTAAAACTCGTCCCGGAAGGTCCGACCTTCCCGAGCCCGCGTCCCCGCCCCGCGTTTCGTCGCGCCCCCCATCGTGGCTGGGCGCAGGATGGAGTTTTGGCGAATGGTTCACGCTCCACGCCCTTCGCGTGGTGGAGCTGCTGAAATCATGAAACTGTTTGCAACTCTTTCAGGGGTTAAGGGCCTAGTTTGGGATGTCATTTGCCCCTTTGTCAGGTGTAACTAGGCTTTCGTCAGGTGTAGCAACTAGACCTTCATCTGGGCTAGCAGCTAGACCTTCGATTTGTGTGACGAGTCGCTAGTTCCCCTTCCCCCTCACCCCTCATTAAGCACTTGTTTGGACGGTGCTGCTGTGCCGTCGGTACGAAACAGGCCCCTTTCCCTGGTCAGTATTAACCCAAAACAACCAAGCATGAAGACACCCAAAAAGAACCCCGGCAAATCGCGCCGGTATTCGCACGGGCTCATCGCATTGGCGAGCATGGCTGCGACCACAGGCCTACTCGCGCAAGCGGCCCCCCACCCCCGAAACTGTCCCCGCTAGAGCAGTTTAAGTAAAACTGTAGCCGCATGCGGCAAACCAACCTTTGGCATCGTCGGCGGTGACAGCCTTGA
>MWDT01000007.1 GCA_002070825.1 Verrucomicrobia bacterium ADurb.Bin122 | reverse complement strand
CGAGTCCAGCACCGGGCAGACGCGGACCTTCGACGCGAAGGCGGACGGCGTCGGGGGAGGCGAGGGCGCCGCGGTCTTCGTTCTGAAACGCCTCGATCAGGCGTTGAATGATGGCGACAGCATCCACGCGGTGATCGCGGGCAGCGCGATCAATCAGGACGGCAAATCGTCCAGCATGGCTGCGCCCAATCCGGCCGCGCAGGCCGAGGTGATTTCGCTGGCTGCCGAGAAGGCGTCGGTCGCGCTGGGCGACATGGACTTTTTCGAGGCGCACGGCACGGCGACGGTTCTGGGCGACCCGGTCGAGATCGAGGGGCTCACGCGGGCATTTGCCACCAGGGCGCAGGGCGAGCCGGCACGTGCGGAGAAGGCGCTGATCGGTTCGATCAAGGGGAACATTGGACACCTCGACGCGGCGGCCGGCGCGCTGGGCGTCGCCAAGGCGGTCATGAGTCTGAAGCGCGGCGCGGTGCCGCCGCAGCCGCATTTCGAGAGTCCGAATCCGCATATCAACTTCGATGCCGCGCCCGTGCGCGTGGCGCAGCGGCTCGAAGCGTTGCCCGAGGAGAAGCGGCCGTGGCTCTGTGGCGTGAGCTCTTTCGGCCTGAGCGGCGTCAACGCCCACGTGGTCCTGCGCGAGGCGCCGACCGCTCCGCTGCCCGCGGACGAGGCCGGTTGGTACTGCGTGCCGCTCTCCGCCGGCGATGAAGCCGGGCTGAAGGCCTACGCCGCACAACTGCGCGAGGCGGTTATCCAGAACGAAGCCTGGCCGTTGCACGCGATTGCGGGAACACTGGCTGCCGGACGCGAACCGTTGGAGGTCCGAGTGGCATTCGTGGTCTCCACACGTGCGGAGCTTCTGGCGCGGCTCGCCGAAGAGATCAGTCCAGTTCGCCCAGCGAAACTGCTGTCGTCGTCGGTCGACGTGGTGGCGTTCTCCAGCCGTGAGGAGGCACTCCGGTGTGCCGACGCCTTTCTGGCGGGGAAGCGACTGCACTGGCCGGAGGAGCGACCGCTGCATCGTGTCCACTTGCCGGCGACGCCGTTCCTGCGGAAGCCGCTCTGGCCGCGTTTCAAATCCAGTTTCCTGTCGAAGCCGCTGCCGACCCCGGACGGCCAGGCCTTCTCGGTCGCCATCGGGAAACCCGACTTCTGGCCGGTGGCCGAGCATCGTTTGAATCAGGTGCCTACGCTCGTCGGCATGGCCTCGATCGAGCTCATCGTCGAGGCGGCGGGCACCTCGGCGGTTTCGATCGAGGATCTCAGTTGGCACAGGCCGGTGACCTTCGTCGAAGGAAACCAGGCTGCGCTGTTCCTGAAGAAGGGCGCCGACGCCGCGCTCGCGGTGGAGCTGCACCATGCGCAGCGGGACAAGTGGAGCCTCGCGATGAGTGCCAAGCTGCGACTCGGTCAGCCCGCGGCGCCACACGAGATCGACCTCGCGGCTCTGCGCGACTCGCTGCGGCCTTTCGACGTGACGGGCGAGCAGACGCTCGTGAGCGTGAGCGAACGCTGGAATTGCCGGACGGCGCTCTGGGTATCCGCGCGGGAGGATCGCCTGCTGGCGCGGCTGGTTCTGCCGGACGCGTTCAAGACCGACCTCAACACCTACAAATGGCACCCGGCCATGCTGGATTTGGCGGCCAGTCTGGCCCTGCACAAGACGGCCGGGTTTGTCCCGGCGCGCTGCCGCCGAATCACGCCGCACAAGCCGCTCCCGGCTGAAGTCTATGCGAGCGTCACGATCACGGAGCGGAAGCCGCAGCTCGTCACAGCGGACTGCGTCGTGACGGACAAGGACGGGCAGGTCCTGATCGAGATGAGCGGGCTGGTTTTCGTCTCCTTGCAGAACCGGCTTTCCGAGCTGGAAACGAAGCGGAGCGCCGAGCCTGTCCTATATTCGCTTCGTTGGGAGAAAACCGATTTCCCAGCCGCCGCGCCCGCTAGCGCGCGCAAGCTGCTGCTGCTCGGCCGCGAGTCGCATGCACTCCACCGCGAGCTCGCAGGGATCGCGTCACTCCGGCGGGAGATTCCGGCGGATCGCGACGCTCGGGCGCATCTGGCGCGCGAGGTCGTCGATGGAGGCGTGTCGCACGTCGTCTGTCTTTTGGATTCCGACTGCCCGCATTGGGCGGTGGCCAGCCTGATGCAGGAACTTTGTCGCGCCCGGCTTCGTGCTCCGCTGCACGTCACGGTCGTCGGCTCCGGCGCCTTTGCGAATCACGATTCGACGCCGCACGATGCGCTCTCGCTGGGCTTGTTGCATTCACTCCGGCAGGAGGAACCGTTGCTCTCGTGCGCCTACCTGGAACTCGAGTCGAGGAACGCCGCTTCTCTTGCGACGTTGAAGTCCAGCCTGGGGCGCTTCAGCGGCGCGTATCTGATCGGTGCTGAGGGCGTCGTACGTGCTCAGACCCTGGCGCCGCTGGGCGCCGTGGCGCGTCCGTCGCCGACGGTGGACGGCTGCGTGGTGATTTCCGGAGGGCTGGGCGGAATGGGCCAGACGCTGGCAAAGGAGTTTGCCGAGCGCACGCGGGCGAAGGTCGTGTTGCTCCACCGCCGGGCGGAGGGCGCGGGCGACTGCGCCTTTGCCAACTATCGCTGCGACATCAACGACGCTACGCGCGTGCGGGAGGTGTTTGCCCAGATCCGAAAGGAGCACGGGCCGATCAAGGGCATCGTCCATGCGGCGGGTCTCGCCGGCGAGGGCATCCTGCTGACGAAGGAGCAAGCGGCCTACGAGCGGGTGCTGGAGCCGAAGGTGACGGGCACGTGGAATCTCCACGAGGCCAGCCTCGGCGACTCCCTCGACTTTTTCATCCTCGCCTCGTCACGCACGGCGTTGACGGGCGCGGCAGGCCAGTGCGACTACGCGGCGGCCAACGCCTATCTCAACGCGTTCGCCGAGTGCCGCCGGAGCAAGGGGCTGCCCGCGGTCGCCATTTGCTGGAACGCCTGGGCCGACGTCGGCATGGCTGCGCGCTTTGGCACGGACAACGCCGGTTTTGCCCTCGCGCCGAACCAGGCATGGGGCGTGATGCAGCAGGCGCTCGCCCATGATGGCGCGCAACTGGTCGTCGCCATGGCGGGCGAGGACATCGCGCGCTTCCGTGCCGTGGAGGTCTGCCAGCCCGCGCCGCGCGCGAGTGAAGAAACGAAGGTAGTGGCCAAGGGGCCGCGTTTCTCGGAAGCGCAGGCGCTCGAAATCGTCCGGGACGCGATGGGCTACGACGAGACTTTGTCCCGCGAGAGCGATTTCTACGAGCTGGGCGGCGATTCGATCTCCGCCACCCAGGTCATCGCACGCATCAACGAGACCTTCGGCGTCGATGTCGGCGTGATGGACCTGCTCGACTGCTCGACGCTGGGCGAGTTCATCGACCGCGTCCGCGACGCGCTGGGCGAGGAGGCGCCATCGAAGAAGCCGGCGATGCTGCCGGCGCCGCCACGCGAGAAGTACCCCGTCGGACGCGAGCAGCTCTCGATCCTGTACGCGGAGTTGCTGAGCGGGACCCACACGGGTTTCAACCTGCCGCTTTTCCTGAAACTGCCGGCGGATGCCGACAAGGCGCGGCTGGAGGCGGCCATCACCGCGCTGATCGAGCGGCATGAAGTGCTGCGGACGACGTTCTGCGATTTCGAGCAGGAGCGGCCGAGCATGATCGTGCACCCGGCTCGCGCCTTCACGCTGGAGGAGGTGGCGCTCGAAGATCTCTCGGCGAAGGACGCCCTGATCGTGCCCTTCGACGTGAAGTCGGGAGAACTCTTCCGCGCGAAGCTGCTGCGCGTGGGTGGTGGCGAGCGCGTCCTGTTCCTCGACATCCATCATGCGCTGGCCGACGGACGGACGATCTCTCTGCTCAACGCCGATCTCCACGCGCTCTATCATGGGCGACCGCTTGCGCCGGTGGGGCTGCAGCAGAAGGACATCGCCTGGCACCAGTTCACGCACTCCAACGCGGAGGATAAGGCGTACTGGTCGGCCTTGTTCCAGGGCGAGCTGCCGAAGCTGGATCTGCCCTCGGATCTGAAGCGGCCCGCGACGCACACCAACCGTGGCGCCACATACGAGTTTGAGCTCTCCCCCGCGCTGGTCGATGGCATCGAAGCGCTGGCGCGCCGGGAAGGCGTCACCCGCTATACGGTCGTGCTGACGGCCTGGCGCCTGCTGATCCACCGCTACACGTGCTCCGAGGACTTCGTGATTGCGGTGACGGCGGATGGCCGTGAGGAGAATCTCGGCACGGCGGGCATGCTCGCGGCGCTGCTGCCGCTGCGCATGCGGACGACCGGTGGCAAGCCGACCGGAGCGCTCCTGCGCGAGGTCCAGCAGGTGAGCAACGACGCGCGCAGGCACCAATCCTACATCCTGAACGATCTGCTCACGGACATTCACCCGCCGCTGAATCTGGACCGCACGCTGCTCTCGGAGGTGATCCTGTCCTACATGAACTTCGAGTTCGGCGACAACGCGGATGCTCTGTTCGAAACGCTCCCGTTCCACAATCCCGCCAGCAAGGCCGACCTCTCGATCTTTGCCAGCGAGTACGCTGGGCGCATTGCGTTCTTCCTCGAGTATTATGCCGACCTGTTCACGGCGGAGAATGTCCGCGAGATGGCGCGTGACATTGTGACCGTGCTGGAGCGGATGGTTTCCGGCGACAGCGAGGCCGTGTTGGAGTTCGAGCCGCGGCCTCGGGTCGCGATGGACCGCGTCGAGCGTGTGCTCGATGGCCAGCTCGGGCGGCAGATTGAAACGTTCGCAGCGAGGGGCGGGCACCCCGTCGAGGATGTCCTGCTGGCCACGTTTGCCGCGCTGCTGAGCCGGGTCATGTCGCGGAGCGAACTGGCGATTCGGTTGAACGGAGGCGCCGTCGCCGAATTCGTCGTCGATGAGAATACCGAGTTCGAGCAACTGCTCGCGTCCGCGCAGTCGGCGCGGGCGCTCGCACCAAGGGCGGACTCCAGTACGGCGGCCGCGCCGGCGCAAGGGGATGCCAGTGCCATGGCGCTCGGGTTTGCCTACTCTGCGAGCGGGCCGGTTGCGCTCGATGTTTTTGCCGGTGGCGGGCTCGTGTGCGCGGCGGCGCGGCGCGACGGAACGCTCCATGTGGGTTTCCACTTCGACCGCGACGCGCTGCTCGCTGAGACGGCGGAGAACTGGCTGGGCTATTTTGAACTATTTCTGGGCGAAGTGACGAAGGGACCAACACCGTGAAGATTTCGGCGATCAAGTTCGATGCGGCAAAACCCGCTCCTGTGGCAAAACCAGCGGCTACCCAAGAGGGGCGTTCGCTCAAAGCGCTCTGGGCGGAGCTGGTGGCGCGTTACCCGGAGGTCCCGGCGCTGGTGGATGATCGGAGCTCCATGAGCTTCGCGGAGCTGGATGCGTTCTCCGCCTCGATCGCACGCTTCATCCTCAGCAAGAACTACGGGCCCGAGCCGGCCGTCGGCGTGATGTGCCGGCGCGGCGGGCTTGTGATCGCGGCGGGTCTCGGAGCGATGCGCGCGGGGGCGGTCTATTTGCCGGTGGATCGTGAGATGCCGCAGGCTCGGGTGGAGACGATGCTGAAGCCGGTGCGCCTGATTCTGACGGACAGCAGCTGCCTGCGCGACGCGGAGTATTTCCAGTACAAGAATCCGGGGATCGAGCATATCCTGTGTCTGGACGCGGGCGAGCCGGACGAGGTCTCCGACCGCGGAAACGAGCTGGGGCGCACTTCATTCTGGGAGCATGTGGCGGAGGCGGGCAGCGACGAGGGCTGGCGGAGTTACTTTGACGGGGAGAAGGTGCCGGCTCGTGTGCTCGAGGAGATTGGCGCCGGGATTCTGCGAAAGACCGGGCTGCCTGGCCGGACGAGCAAACGGGTCCTCGATATCGGTTGCGGCTCCGGTGCGGTGGCGCGGGCATTGATTGCTGAGGCGGACCGCTACACGGGAATCGATCTGGCGCGCAACGAACTTGGCCGCGTGGAGGTACTCGCGAATGATGGTCGCGTGACCGTCCACCAGTTGGCGGCTGCGGATATCTGCTTCCTCGAAGGCGAGCGCTTCGACCTGATCTGCCTGAACAGCGTCGTGGAGAATTTCCCCGGATACAACTACCTGCGGAAGGTGCTCGACCTCGCGGTGGAACGACTCGCCGACGACGGGGTGTTGTTCATCGGCGCCGCGTGGGATCTAGGGAAGCGGGATGCGTTTCGCACCGCACTGAAAGACCACGCTCTCAAACGCGGCGACAACAAAGGGCTGATCCGTTTCGACGACGCGGCCGAGCTCTTCCTGTCTGAGCGATTCTTCGCCGACTGGGCTGCGGGGAGTCGGACGCCGGTGGAGTACACGATTTCCGCGCCCGCGGTCAATTGCGCCGAGATCGCGGACTATCGTTTTGATGTGGTCATCCGGAAAAGTGTCACAGCCAAGGCGCGCGCCGAGAAGCGGCGTCTGGGCACGGGGTGTCTGCGCGCGCTTCCGCCGTGCGAGTTGCCCGAGTGCGAGCCCAACCGCGCGGCGTACATCGTCTACACGAGCGGCTCGACCGGCGTGCCGAAAGGCGTGGTCGAGGAGCACCGGCACCTGCTGCACATCATCGCAGCGTTGAAGGAGTTTTCCGAAGGTTGCGAGCGGGTGGCGTTGTTCGCGCCGCTCACTTTCGACGCCTCGATCCAGCAGCTCTGTCTGTCGCTGTTCTGCGGGAAGCCGCTGCGCATCCTGTCGGACGAGGATCGCAAGATTCCGGAGAATTTCCGGCGCTGCGTCGAGCGGCACGGCATCGACGTGTCGGACATGACGCCGGCGTTTTTCAACGTGCTCGTGGAGCATCTCGCCGCGCACAAGCAGTCGCTGCCGATGAAGCGGCTGTTGATCGCGGGGGAGGTGCTCCGGCCCGACACCGTCCAGAAGTTCTACGGCATTCCCGGCAACGAGAAGGTCGTCATTTTCAATGTCTATGGTCCCACCGAGTGCACGGTGGACACGACGACGCACCGCATCGATTATGCGAACCACGGCTCGTTCCCGGTCTTCCCGATCGGGCGTCCGCTTGAAGGGACGGTCGTCACGGTCCGTGACAAGAACGGTCAGGCACTGCCCGACTCGGTCGCGGGTGAGATCTGCATCTCGGGCGCAGGCGTTTCGCGCGGGTATTTCAATGTCGATGGTTCGTCCGCGTTTGTGACGCTGGACGGCCAGCGCGCGTACCGGAGCGGCGACTTCGGGTTCATGGAGAAGGGCGTCGTTTTCTATCGGGGTCGCGAGGACCAGCAGGTGAAGATTCGCGGCAACCGAGTGGAGATCGGCGAGGTCGAGAACGCCATCGCCGGTTATCCCGGTGTGCGACAGGTGATCGTGCTGGCGGATTCGTTTCTGGCCAACGAGGACAAGGCGCTGGCGGCGTATGTGGTCGGCGATGTCGATCTCACGCAGTTGCGCAGCTATCTCGAACAGCTTCTGCCGTCGTACTGTGTGCCGGGCTATTTCGTGCCGATGTCGGAGCTCCCGCTGACGACGAATCGGAAGGTGGACAAGAAGGTGCTGCCTTCGCCGAAGCTCGCCGCGACCCGGCGCGAGGGGCGGAATCTCTCCGGTCCGGTCGAGGAGGCCCTGGCTGCGATCTGGAAGAAACTGCTCGGCGTGACCGTGACCGACGCGGAGGCGAACTTCTTCGATCTGGGCGGGCACAGCATCCTGGCGGTCCGGCTGATTGCGATGATCGAAAAGGAGCTCTCGCAGAACCTCACGCTGAGCGATCTGTTCACGCATCCGACCATCGGGCAGCTCTCCGCGCTTTTCGCAGGGAAGACCACGCAGGCGAACAGCCCGGTCATCCGGCTTTCTCACCATGAGGGCGCGAAAAACTTGTTTCTGTTTCACCCCATCGGCGGCAGCGTTTTCTGCTACAGCGAACTCGCCCGGCTGCTCGGGGATAAGTTCACGGTGTACGCGGTGGAGGCGGCGGGCTTCAGCCCCGAGCGCAACGTGCTCAACACGGAGCTCAACAGCGTGGAAGATCTGGCCGAGCACTATCTCGGCGAGATCCTCAAGGTCGCCTCCGGCGAGGTCATCTTCGGCGGTTGGAGCTTTGGCGGTATCCTGGCCTACGAGACGGCGTGCCTGTTCGAGGCGACGACCGGGCGCGACTGCGGGGCGGTACTGATCCTCGACACGATGGTGGACAACTCGATGGCGAGGACTGTCGCGACCAAGGATGATGCGGCCATGCTCAAAACGATCCTGGAGGACTTGATCGCCTTGGACGAGGAGACGCTGCGCAGGCTTCCTCGCGACGAGCGGTTGCGCTATCTGGTTGGCGAAGTGCAGGCGAGCGGTCTTCTGCCTGAGGGCTTCAACATCGTGCAGATGGAAAATCTCCTACAGACCTATCGCAGCAACGCCGTCGCCGCGGCGCGCTACGTGCGACCTTCGCGCACCGACAAGGACATCCTGCTCGTCCGTGCGCTGGAAGTTTCGGAGAGCACCCAGGCCTACGTCCACGACAAATACCTCGGGTGGGGGGCGTTTCTCCCCGAGGAGAAAATTACCCTGCGCTGGACCGAAGGTTCCCATGAGACCATGCTTTCTCCGGGGCTGGTTGGAGGGGTGGCCAAGCACCTTTTGGAATACCTCACTCATGAATAACGCGATCAAAGCCATATTCCGGGCGTTCGCACTTGGTGCGTTCTTGTTGGGCGCGTCGGCCTTCGCGGTCGACCGTGCGGAAATCGAGGCAATCGTCGGTCGTCTGAGCAAAGAACTTAAGAGCGATTCTGCGCTCCCCGGCTTTTCGGTGGCCGTCCTCAAGAAAGGGGAACACGAGCCGGTAACGATGGCCTTTGGCACCGCACGCGTCGAAAACGACGTGCCGATGACGCCGGCGAGCGTCTTCAAAGTGGGCTCACTGACGAAGGTCTACACCGCGACCTTGATCCACAAGCTGATCGAGGACGGTCGGCTCGACTACACGACGACGATCGATCGCTTCTACCCGGAGTTTCCCAACGGAAGCCACATCACCGTCCGGCACCTGCTGACGCATACCTCGGGCATCATGGAGATGCTGCGACTGGAGGCGGTGGCCACGAATCCGACCAAGTGCTGGGCGCCTGACGAGCTGATCGCGATGGCCGGCGCGCAGCCGCCCTTCTTTGCACCGGGGACCAACCAGATGTACTGCAACACCGGCTATCTCATCCTGGCTCGCATCGTCGAGAAGGTGACCGGCCAGACCTACGAGGAGCAGCTCCGTGCGGTGGTTTTCGGCAAGCTCGACATGAAATCGCTTCAGCCCGGCACCGACACGGCGGTGGTGGCGAGGATGGTCGGCGGCTATACCAGCTCGCCTGCGGTCCAACTGTGGATGCCGATGATGGCGAGCATCGCGATCGCCAAGGGCACTGGCAACCTGCTTGGGACGCCGTGCGACATTGTGAAGCTGGCCAATCTCGGCGAAGTGCTAAAAAACAATGTCTTCGACACCCTGCCGCTCGCCCCGCTCGTCCTCGATGACGGGAAGCCGACGCAGTATGTGGCCGACAACGGCGGCTGGAGTACCGTCCAGAGCGAGCTGGATGGCTGCACGCTGTTCATCTTCGGGGATCCGAAGATCACGGTCCTGGGCAAACTAGGTTCCTTCCCGGGTTTTGGCACCGTTTACTTCTACGACCGGCAGACGAGCTTCGCCGTCGCGATCAGCGTGAATAACGAACGGAAGATCACCGATGCCATGCGGCTCGGTGCCCGGATTCTGGAGGCGTTGCGGGCCGCCGTCCCGCCGCCGGAGACTTTGCCATGATCACTGCGAAAATCGACTGGACCAGGCTCCCGTGGAAGGAGGAACTGCGTAACAACGTCACGAGTGTCGAGCAATTGCGCGGCTACATCGATCTGAGCGAGCGTGAGGCGCGCGAGATCGCGGACGTGATCCGGCAGTTTCCGGTCAACATCCCCCGATACTATCTGAGTCTTATCGATCAGGCCGACCCGAATGACCCGATCAAGAAGATGTGTTTCCCCAGCATGGAGGAGCTGGTCGTCGCCGGCTCCATGGGCGAGACGACGCGCGATCCCTACGGTGACGACAAGCACGACAAGGGGAACGGCGTGCTTCAGAAGTACGATTACTCAGTCTTGATCGTGACGACCGAGTCGTGCGCGATGTTTTGCCGCCATTGTTTCCGGCGTCGCATCGTCGGCCGCAAGACCGACCACATCCTGCAAAATTTCGAGGCGGCCGTGGAGTACGTCGCCAGCCATCCAGACGTGACCAATGTCATCCTGTCCGGCGGCGATCCGCTGATGCTGCCGACGCCGCTGCTGCGCACGCTCCTCATGGCGCTCGCCGAGATCGAGCATCTGGGCTTCGTGCGCATCGGCTCGCGGACGCCCGTCACCTATCCGTGCCGGATTTTTGATGACGAGCTGATCGAGCTCTTCACGGAGTTTAGCTCGAAAAAAACGCTCTATCTCCCGACTCATTTCAACCACGTGAAGGAGATCACGCCAGCCGCCGCGGAGGCGGTGCGTCGGCTGCGTATGGCCGGAGTCACGGTGAACAACCAGGCCGTGCTGTTGCGTGGCGTCAACGACCGCCCGGAAGACTTGAAGGCTCTGATGGACGGGTTGCTCAGAATCGGCGTCAACCCCTACTACCTGTACCAGTGCATGCCGGTGTCGGGCGTCAGCCACCACTTCCAGGTGCCGCTGAAGCAGGCTGTCGAGATCGTGGACGAGGCGAGAAGCGGCATGGATGGCTACGCGAAGCGGTTCAAATTCATCCTCGGTCACGACATTGGAAAACTCGAAGTGTGCGGCCTGCTCGACGGAAAACTCGTGCTGAAGCAGATCCACGCGAGGTCGGGACACAAGGCGCAGGCGTCGCGCCTGATTTTGCAGGAGATCGGCGACGGCGACGGTTGGGTTTCGCTGGAATAAACATGCGCCGCGATCCGTCCACGCCTGCGGCGGCTGCTTCGAGCGGCATCACGCTTTTCTGCATCCCCCACGCCGGCGGCAGTGCGGCGTATTACTCGCCGCTGGCCTCGCTCTTTCCCCGGACTGTACGCGTGAGCGCGGTCGAGCTGCCGGGGCGTGGTCGGCGCTGTCGCGAGCCGCTGGCGAAGGATATGTCTGCGATGGTGGCCGACCTGGATGCCTGCATCCGACCCGCGGCGCAGGGCGGACCGTACGCGCTTTTCGGGCATAGCCTGGGTGCGATGCTCGCTTATCTCTGCACGGTGCGGGCCTTCGAACAAGGCACGCGCCTGCCGGAAACCTTGTTTTTATCGGCGTGCCCGCCGCCGTCGGAGTCGGGGATGTTTTTCCCAGGAGGGCGGCCACCGCTAAGTCGTGAAGAGGTGTGGCAGCATGTCGTCGCGCTGGGTGGCGTGCCGGAGGAGATTCAAGCGTCGCCGGATTTCCGGGCGTATCTGGAGCCGGTGTTGCACGCGGATTTCTCGGCGCTGCGGGCCTGGCGGCCGGGGGCTCTGCCTGCGATCCCGGTGCCCATCGTGTTGCTCCTCGGCAATGGTGACAAGGTGACTGCGGGGGCCGGTGACGGCTGGGCGAGCCTCACGACCGCTGGGTTTGCCCGGCATGTTTTCGATGGCGGGCACTTTTATGTGCACGACCACGGACCGGCGTTGGCTGCGCTCATCCTTCAATCACTGGAGGTCGCGCGGTGACGCAGGCGGACCAGTTTTTTCTCGGGGCACCTCCGGTGCCGGAAGGCGCGGAGATCGTCTGCATCGGAGTGTCGTTGGGAGAGGAACCTGAGGCGTGGCGTCGGGCTGCGCTGCCGTTTACCACGGACGCGGAGCAGCGGCAGGCGCAGCGCTTCCTGCATCCGATCGATGGAGTGCGGCATCTGGTGGGGCGCGGGCTGGCGCGTTGGGTGATGCGCGGGATCGTTGGAAACGTCGTGGGTGACTTCACGATCATGCCACAGGGAAAGCCGGTTTGTGCCGGTGCCGGTGCGGACTTCTCGATCAGCCATTCGGGCAATCTGGTCTGGGTCGCGTTTGCCGGGCGCGGGCATGTGGGCATTGACGTCGAGCAATGCCGGGAGTCGCGCGATCTGCTCCGCCTGGCGTCGATGTTGCACCCGACGGAGTACGCAGCGCTCCAGCAGTGTCCGCCGACGGAGCTCGCTCCTGCGTTTTACCGCTGTTGGGTGCGCAAGGAGGCGGTGCTCAAAGCCTGCGGGACGGGGCTCTCTCTGCCGCTCGATCGTTTCCGGGTTTTCACTGATGGACGTGCACGAGGGTGGCTCGAATCGATGGATGCGCGTGCGGTGTCCGACTGGTTCACCGAGGATATTCCGGTGCTGGCGGGCTACCATTGCGGCGTGGCGGCGGACTTTTCTTCGAGTGAGCTGCGCGTGGTGCGCGTGGGATGCTGATCGCGCGCAGGGGCGGTGGCCCGCGATGTGATTTTGTGAACAACTCGGTGTTGCGGTGGTCTCGCGAGGGTCGGATCAATGGGGCATGATTTTCCACCGCCTGGTGCTCGCCTTGCTGATGCTCGGCTCGGCTTTCGTCTGTGAAGTAGCCGCCGAAGATTCTTCGGTGGCGCATGAGCGCAAGGTCGCGCCTGCCGTGACGGCTGAGATCGCGCTGGCGCCGGATCTGCATCTGTTGTGCATCGGCGCGGGGGCATACGTCGTGCGGCACGACTGTCCGTTTCTCTGCAATTCCGTGTTGGTGGAGATGCCCGATGGCACATTCGTTTTCGGGGGAACACCGGGATTTCCGGAGGCGGCGCGCCTGGTGCTCGACTGGATTGTGCGTGAGCATGGGCGGCGCCCCGTGGTGGCCATCGATAGTGGGTACCACTTCGACAATCTGGGTGGAAACGGGGCGTTTATCGAAGCTGGCTTTCCGGTGTATGGGTCAGATCTCACGGTGCGCTTGCTTGCCGAGCGTGGCGAACGCATGCGTGCGCACACCCTCGGGTTTATCCCCGACCAATCGTCGCCGTATCGTGCCGCGCACACGGCGCTGCGGTTTGTCCCGCCCGACCATGTTTTTCCGATAGGGGACGGGCTGACGCTCCGTTTTGGCGGCGAGGAGGTGCGGGTGATTTATCCAGGACCGACGCAAGCGCCGGACAAGGTTGCGATCTACTTTCCCGGGCGGCGACTGCTCTACGGGAGTTGCATGATCCTCGCCGGAGACCGGCCGGGCAATCTGGCCGAGGCCGATCTCGACCACTGGGGTGATGGGATTCGCCTGCTGCAACCCCTGGCCGTCGATGCCGTCGTGGCGGCGCATGGCGCGCGCCTGGACCCTGGATTGCTGCAAAACACGCTCGATGTGCTGGCCGGCCATGTGGCGAGTGCTGGGCGGGCTCCCTGACTTGGGCGGTCGTGGTGCGACTGGCTTGTGGCTTGCCGCACCGCCTGGTCTTGACCGTTGCCGGTCACTGCCGGGGCTGAGTGAGGGCGAGGCGGATTGACTGTGCGAGTGCGGCGGGGGTGAAGGGTTTGGCCAGATAGGCGATCTCTTTTGTGTCGATGTTGCCGAGTTGCTTGAGCTCCAAGCTGTATCCACTCATCACAATCACCTTCAGCTCCGGCTTTTCAGTGCGGAGGCGATGTGCGACATCAAGGCCAGAGAGTCCGCCCGGCATGATCATGTCGGTGAGGAGGAGGTCGAACGCGCCCTGGTGTTGCTGCCAGACTTCGAGGGCTTCGTTCCCTTGGGAGGCTTCGGCCGCGCGGTACCCGAGGCGGCGCAGCACGCGCATGCAGAGCAGGCGGATCGTGTTGTCGTCCTCGACGACGAGGATCGATTCCTGTCCACCGGCGGGTTGGGCTTGGATGGGGGCGGGTGGGGCGAATCCCTTGTCGGAAGAGGGGAGTGCAACCCGGAAGGTGGCGCCGTGCCCCACGGTGCTTTCGAGTTCGATCCAGCCTTCGTGTTGTTCGACGATGCCAAAGACGGTCGCGAGGCCGAGCCCTGTGCCTTTCCCTTCTTTTTTTGTGGTATAAAAGGGCTCGAAGATGCGGCCTTGGGCGGCGGGTTCAATGCCACAGCCATTGTCCTCCACGGAGACACAGGCGAAACTTCCAGGCCGTCGTGTTGGGTGTGCGGGGGTGGGTTCGAATTGTTGGAGGCTGACGGCGATGACGAGGCGGCCGCCGTGGGGCATGGCATCGCGGGCGTTGACGGCGAGGTTGACGATGACCTGTTCGAGCATGCCGGCGTCGGCGTGGACCCAGACGGGTTGCGGGGAGGGGAGGAACTCCATGGCGATGTTTTCGCCGATGAGGCGGCGGAGCATGGCGAGGAGGCGTCCGATGAGCTGGTTGAGATCGATGGGGCGCTTTTGGACAGCCTGGCGGCGTGCAAAGAGGAGGAGCTGGCGTGTGAGGGCGGTGGCGCGCTGGGTCGCGGCTTCGATCTCGGCGGCGACGTTGCCGACGTTCGTATCCGGGTCGGGATTTTTGAGCGTTTCCAGGTTCAGCGAGATGACCGTGAGGATGTTGTTGAAATCATGGGCGACGCCTCCGGCGAGCTGGCCGATGGCCTCCATTTTTTGGGCTTGGAGGAGTTGCTCCTGCATGGCGCGTCGCTCGTCTTCCGCGCGGACTTGCTGGCTGATGTCGCGGGAGATGCTGATGATTCCCTGGATGTCGGGATTGTCGAGTTGGTTGGATCCGAGGGCTTCCATCCACCTGTAGGAGCCATCGGCATTGCGGTACCGATAGCGTGCGAGGACGGTTTTGGTTGGATCACGAAGGGCCTCGGCGAAGGCCGCCTGGATGGAGTCGCGGTCGTCTGGATGGACGAGGTTGAAGGTCTTTTGGCCCAGGACATCCTCCTCGCGATAGCCGTGGATTTTGAGGGCGGCGGCGGAGTTGAAGGTGAGGTGGCCTTCGCGGTCGAAGATGCTGATGATGTCGGGGGAAAGTGTGGTGAGGGCGCGAAAACGCTCTTCACTGCGGTGCACGGCGGCTTCGGCGAGCTGTTGGGCCTTGGCGGTCTCGGAGACCTTGCGAAGCTGGCGGCGTACGAGAAGGAAGAGCACTGCGCCGGTGACGAGGACAAAGAACCAGCCCTTGATCATGGCGGCGATGGTCAGGGCATGGGGATCGGTGAAGTACCACGCGACTGCCTGGTCGGAGAAGAGGATCCATCCGGATGCAACGATGCCGTAGCTGGCGGCGATTCTGAACGACTGTCGGGATGGGGTATCGGCGGGGGAGGAGGGCATGATCCTGGCCGTGGGCAGACGCCGACGACCCCGGAATAATGGGAGGAAACAAAGGCCCCGTGCAATAGCGGCCCTCGGTTTTCGGGAGGCTCGCTGTTGCGGCCGGTTTGCCTGCGACGTGGGCGATGGAACGTGTTAAACTCGGTGCGCGGGCCTGAGAGGCTAGACGATGTCGATGATGCCGCGTTGCACGGCGACGACGAGGGCCTCGGTGCGTGTGTTGACCTCGAGTTTCGTGAGGATGTTGGTGACGTGAAGTTTCACGGTGCCTTCCGTGACGCTCAAGGTTGACGCTATTTCTTTGTTGCTTCGTCCCTTGGCGATCAGTGCCAGGACTTCGGTTTCGCGTTCGGAGAGGGGGGAGAGGATGCGCTCGCTCATCCGAATGGCGAGGTCAGGGGGGAGGCATCGTTCGCCGGCGTGCACCTTGCGTATGGCGTCGAGCAGCTGGGCGAGGTCCATGTTTTTGACGACGAAGCCTGCGGCGCCGGCCTTCATCGCCTGATAGATTTCCTCGCCGCGTGCATAGTTGCTGAAGATGACGATCCGTGCGTCGCGAAACTCTTGGCGGAGGGCGCGGATCGTTTCGATGCCGCTCAGTCCGGGCATGCGGAGGTCGAGGATGACGACATCGGGCGTGTGCGTGCGGTATGCCTCGATCGCTTCCTCGCCAGACTCGACTTCTGCGACGACTTGAATGTCGGGCTGCGCAGAGGCGGCGTAGGCGAGGCCCATGCGCATGACCATGTGGTCGTCGACGATCATGAGCCGGATGGGAGTGGCGTTATTGGGCTTGGCGTGATGGGTCATGTGAGGAGGTTGCGTGGAGGGGGATTGAGACTCGGACGATCGAGCCAGCGCTGGGGGTGCTGGTGATCTGGAGTTGTGCATGGATGGCTTTGGCGCGTGTGCTGAGTCCGCGGAGGCCGAAGTGGCCCTGGAGGTTCGCACAGGCTTTCGGGTCGAAGCCTCTGCCGTCATCGCGCACGCTGAGGACGATGGCGGAATCGTCGGATTGCAGGGTGACTTCGATGTGCTGTGCCGCGGCGTGTTTCACGGCATTGGTGATGGCTTCCTGTGCGATGCGCAGGAGGTGGTGCTGGATCTTTGAGTCGAGTGCGACCGGCTCAGAGGTGATGCCGATGTCGATTTTCGCGGAGCCGGAGTTGATGTAGCTGGTGATTTTCCGGAGGGCGTCGCCGAGGGTGGCGTTTTGCAGGAATGGAGAGGCGAGGTCCCAGACGGCTTGTTGCACCTCTTCGCGCGAGTAGGAGAGCATGCCGCGCATGAGGTTTAACTGCTCTCGGATGGCGGAGGGGAGCTCGGTGCTGGTCATGGTGGTGTCCAGCATGAGGATGGCGCCGCTGAGGCCTTGCTGAAGGCTGTCGTGGATTTCGCCGGCGAGGCGGCTGCGCTCGGCGAGCGTGGCGGCATGGCGGGTTTCCTCGCCGAGTTTTTCCATGGCCGCTTTGAGCTCCATCGTGCGTTCCTGGACCAGGCGTTCGAGCTTGGCGTTTTGTTGAAGGGACCGGTGGTTCATCCAGCGCGCGACGGCGACGAGGGCGAGCAAGCCAGCCAGCGCGTATGCGGCGTAGCTTGCGGGCGTCCGGTACCAGGGGGGGCTGATGGTGAAGGCAAAGGTGAATGGGACTTCCCCGGTGTTACTCGATCCAGTACGCCGCACTTCGAGGCGGTACGCGCCGTCCTGTAGCCGAGGAAAACTGAGGACCATGCTGGGGTCCACGGGCCGCCATTGTTCGGATGGCCCCAGGCGGTACTGATACTGGGGTGGGTTCATCCACGCGTAGGTGCCGGAAAAGAATCGGAAGGTGAGGCTGTTATCGTCGAAGGTGAACGTGGGGTGTCTGGCGAGCGGCTGGTGGGGGCGGAGGAGTTCGTGAGTTTGCTTGTCGGCAATCAGGGACACGAGCGTGAGCGGCGGCTCCTTCTTTTGATGGAGAGGGCGCTGCTCGACGTGGTAGAGTGATCTGCCGGCGGTGATCCAGATGTCGTCGCCCGGTAGGATGCGGACGGCGGGGTAGGAGTCGTTGCGCAGCTCGAAGGTGGTGGAGTCGATCAGGTAATCGTTGGCCGAGGGCGTGAACGTCACGACGCCTTGTGAATGGGACGCCCATATGGTGCCGGAGGCGTCTTGAGTCATATGGATAAGCCAATACCGGGATCGTCCGAGGAGTTCGTCGAGTTGGGGGGCGGCACAGGGGGTGCCTTTGTCCTCGTCAAAATAGGTGCGCTGGCCCGTGCCACTGCTGATGATGATGGTATTGTCGATGCGCCCGATGTTGGCCCATTGGCCGCCCGTCCATGGAAGCGGGATACGCTGAAAGTGGATCTCGCCATCGCGGAATGTCAGGCGGGCCACCTGATCGCCGCCGAGCTCGGCCCAGAGGACGTTGTAGGGTTCGCGTGGCGAGGGATAGCTTTCGACTCGGATCGGAGCGTCGCCGACGCCCTGGATGCGCCTGGCGCACTCGGTCCACCGGCCATCGGCGTATTTCAGGGCGGCAATTTCCACACTGCCCATCACGATGCAGACATCCGGGGTGATGAAACTGAGTGCGCCGACGGATTCTATGGAGATGATCGGCGTGGTTTGGCCGTTGGACTCGATCGAAAAGACTCCGGTTGCATTGCCGCCGAGTAGATGGCGCCCGCTGGCGGCGATGGAGGGGGTGGTGAGCAGCCCGCGCTCTGCGATGGTGCGGATGGGGGAAACGTGGCCTGCGGGAGCGGCGTCGATTTTGAAAAGGGAGCTTCCGGAGCAGATGACGGTGGTGCCGTCCCACCGTCCGACGGCCGGCCAGATCGCATTGATGCCCAGCGCAGTGCCGAAGCTTGTTTGTGGCGAGTCGTAGAAGATCCGGTGGACCGCG
>MWDT01000006.1 GCA_002070825.1 Verrucomicrobia bacterium ADurb.Bin122 | reverse complement strand
GGGCCTGAAAGTTGGCGCGACGATCAAGGCCTTCGCGGCTGGCACGGCGACGACGAACGACTTCCTCACGGGCAACAACTTCCCGCTGGCGGACATCCCGCCGTCGACCCGCGTCCACTGCGTGGAGCTCCTCCCTGGCCGTGGTGCGCAGATCGCGCGTTGCGCCGGTGTCGCCCTCGAGCTCGTCGCCGTCGAAAACGGTGTCGCCCAGCTCAAGATGCCCTCTGGCGAAATTCGCTTGGTCAACCCCAAGTGCCGCGCCACCATCGGTGAAGTGGGTAATGGCGAGCATTCCAATGCGAAGCTCGGCAAGGCCGGCCGTAACCGTTGGCTCGGTAAGCGCCCCCGCGTCCGCGGTATGGTGATGAACCCGGTCGATCACCCCAACGGTGGTGGTCAGGGTAAGTCCAAGGGTGGTGGTGGTCGTCAGCAGCTCGTCTCCCCGTGGGGCCAGCTCGCGAAGGGCTTCCCGACACGCCGTCGTTCCAAGCCTTCCAACAGCCTCATCATCGTCCACCACAACGGCCGTACGCCGCGTGGTAAGAAGTAATCTTAGCGCTCCCGTACCATGGCACGTTCCATCAAAAAAGGTTTCTTCGTCGATTACCACCTTCTCGAGAAGATCGAGAAGGCGGTCAAGACCGGCGCTCGTAAGCCCATCCAGACCTGGTCGCGTCGTTCGACCATCACCCCCGATTTCATCGGGCAGACGTTCAACGTGCACAACGGCAAAGGTTTTGTCGCTGTGTATGTCACCGAAAACATGGTTGGCCACAAGCTCGGCGAATTTGCGCCGACGCGCGTCTTCAAGTCGCACGGTGGTATGACCCGCAAGGAAGTCTAAACCATTTAACACTAACAAAAGGGTAGGGGACGGACTGACCGTCCGTCCTGCTATCGCCGAATATCGGAATCCTCATCCATCATGGAAGTTCAAGCAACCACCCGCTACGCGCGCATGTCGCCCAAGAAGATGCGCGAAGTGGCCCGCACCATCCAGGGACGTCCGGCCCCCGAGGCCGTCGATTTCCTCACGCTTATCCCGCGCAAGTCGGCCAAGCTCATTGCGAAGACGCTCAAGAGCGCCATCGCCAATGCCGAGAACAACGCGAACCTCTCCGCCGATAGCCTCGTCGTGAAGAGCGCGCGCATCGAAAACGGCCCCGTGCTGAAGCGCTTCAAGGCCGGAGCCAAAGGTAGCGCCAAGCCGCGCACCAAGAAGATGGCGCACATCCGCATCGTCCTCACGGACGGCAACGACAACAACTGATCCACCTTATAACATGGGCCAAAAGACTCATCCTATCGGTTTCCGTCTCGCCGTTCATCGCCACTGGCAGTCCCGCTGGTTCGCGACCAAGAAGGATTTCCCGGCACTCATCGCGGAAGATTATCAGATCCGCAATCACCTGATGGAGAAGCTGAAGCAGGCCGCCGTGCCGCGCATCTTCATCGAGCGTGCCGGCCCGCGTGTCCGCGTGAAGATTTTCACCGCCCGCCCCGGTGTCGTCATCGGCCGCAAGGGCGCCGAAGTCGAAAATATCAAGGCTGAGCTCGCAAAGCTCACCGGCAAGGAAGTGCTCCTCGACATCCAGGAAGTCAAAAAGCCTGAGATCGAAGCGCAGCTCGTCGCCGAGAACGTTGCACTCCAGCTGGAGCGCCGCGTGGCGTTCCGCCGTGCGATCAAGAAGTCCGTCGAGATGGCGATGAACCTCGGTGCGGAAGGTATCCGTATCCAGTGCTCCGGTCGTCTCGGTGGCGCTGAAATCGCCCGCCGCGAATGGCAGCGCAAGGGCCGTGTGCCGCTGCACACCATGCGCGAAAACATCGACTACGGCTTCGCTGAAGCGAAGACCGTGTATGGCAAGATCGGCGTGAAGTGCTGGATCTGCAAAAAGGACGACGCTGCCGCCTAAGGCGCCGCAGAACCATAAGCAAAGGAGAAACCTACCATGGCTCTCGCACCCGCACGCACCAAATATCGTAAATCACAAAAGGGCTCCCGTAAGGGAAATGCCAAGCGCGGTAACACGCTCGACTTCGGTGAATTCGGCCTCCAATCGCTCTCTCGCGGTCCCATGACCGGCAAGCAGATCGAAGCGGCTCGCGTCACCATCTCGCGTCACCTCAAGCGCAAGGGCAAGCTCTGGATCCGAGTTTTCCCGCACAAGCCTATCACCAAGAAGCCCGCCGAAGTCCGTCAAGGTCAAGGTAAAGGCGCGGTCGAATACTATGTCGCCGTGATCAAGCCCGGCGCCATCTTGTTTGAGCTCGCCGGCGTTCCTGCGACCATCGCGAAAGAGGCCTTCCGCCTCGCCGATGCCAAGCTGCCTTTCCGCTGCCGCTTCATTGCGCGCGAAGGCACCGCCGTCTAAACCGCAACCGTAAAAGACGCAACGTTATGACTTCGAAAGAAATCCGCGAACTGCCGGTGGCCGAGATCGAGACCAAGCTCCGCGAGACCCGCGAGCAGCTCGTTCAACTCCGCCTTCGCAAAAACACTGGCCAGATCGAAAAGCCGCACATGCTCCGCGTTTACCGCAAGGACATCGCGCGTTTGGAGACCGCCCTCACCGCTAAGAAAAGCACCGCCGCCGCCTGAGTGCGACGACACCAACAAGAGTTAACGAATCATGTCCACCGCCACTCCAGGCCAACGCGCAACGCGCAAAACCCTTGTCGGCTTTGTTAGCAGCCGCATGGGCGACAAATCGGTCAAGGTCACCATCCCTTACAAGACGCCGCATCCTCGTTATCACAAGGTCATCAGCCGCAAGACTGAAGTCCATGTGCACGACGAGAAGAACGAAGCTAACGTCGGCGACAAAGTTGAAATCATGGAGACGCGTCCGATCAGCCGCCTCAAGCGCTGGCGCCTCGTGTCCGTGATCGAACGCGCTGTCGTCGCTTCGGCTGCCATCTCTGAAGAAGATGTGGCTGCGAGCGTGCCCACCAAGAAAACCACCTCGGCCGAGACCGCGCCGCAGGCTTAATAACAACCATTTAACTATCGGAGGCACGCCATGATCTTTTTGCGCTCCATTCTCGAAGTCGCCGACAACACCGGCGCTCGTAAAGCAGCCATGATCGCCCGCAAGGGCCAGAATACGGACGTTGCGCACGTCGGCGATCTTATCACGGTTCACATCAAGGAAAGCACCACCGACGCTACGGTGAAGAAGGGCGAAGTGGCCAAGGCCGTCGTCGTTCGCACCAAGCACCCGGTCCGCCGCGCTGACGGCAGCTACCTTCGTTTCGATTCCAACGCTGTCGTCATCCTCGGGACCGACGGCAACCCGAAGGGCACCCGTATCTTCGGCCCCGTCGCGCGCGAACTGCGTGCGAAGAACTACATGAAGATCATCTCGCTCGCTCCGGAGGTTCTCTGACCATGCAAAAGTTTCATGTGAAACGCGGCGACGAAGTCGTCGTCATCGCCGGCTCCCACAAAGGCAAGTCCGGTAAAGTGCTTGAAGTGCTGCCCGCCAAACAACGCGCCCGCGTTGAAGGGGTGGCTATGATCAAGCGGCACCTGCGCAAATCGCAGGAGCACCCGAACGGGACCATCGCCGAGCGCGAAGGCACCGTCCACATCTCCAACCTGATGCTCAAGGCTAACTTCGAGCAGAGCCGCGCCGGCAAAGCCGCCGCTGCGAAGGCTTAAGTGGAATCGGAGCTTGCAAAGTCATCACGCATCCTGCGTAACTGACCCTTCATCCACTTAACTCATCCATCAACGCTGACCGGGTCGGAAATCCGGCAGCCATCGCAATGAGCACCACCATTCCTGTTCTAAAAAAGTATTACGCTGAAACGGTAATTCCGGAGCTGATCAAGAGCCGCGGTTACAAGAATAAGCATCAAGTCCCGGCGATCACCAAGGTCGTCCTCAACACCGGTATCGACTCCGAGGCGGATAAAAACGCCATCGCCGAGATTCAGAAGGACATCACTGCCATCGCCGGCCAAAAGCCCGTCATGGCCAAGTCCCGCAAGGCCATCGCCAACTTCAAGCTCCGTCAGGGCATGATCGTCGGCTGCCATGTGACCCTTCGCGGTAACAACATGTGGGAATTCCTTTATCGCCTTCTGGCGGTGACGCTCCCCTCCATCCGCGACTTCCGCGGCGTCCCGACCAAGCTCGATGGCCAGGGTAACTACACCCTCGGTGTGACGGATCACACGATCTTCCCCGAAATCGTTGTTGAAGGTGCCAAGCGCCACATCGGCTTGGACATCTGCATCAACACGACGGCCGATACCGACGACGAGGCTCGTGAGCTCCTGCGCCTGCTGGGCATGCCCTTCCGCCGCGCAAACGCCTCCTAATTTAACTACCCGTTTCGCCATGCCGAAAACTTCCGCCATCGAGCGCAATAAGAAGCGCATCAACCTCGCCGCCAAGTTCGCTGCCAAGCGTGCCGAGTTGAAGGCCATTATCGCCAATCCGACGACCGCCGACGAAGAGTTCTTCGCCGCGCAGAAGAAGCTCCAAAAGCTTCCCCGCAATTCCTCCAAGGTGCGCATCCGCAATCGCTGCTCCCTCAGTGGTCGTCCGCGTGCGTACATTGGCCGCTTCGGTCTCTCGCGTATTCAATTCCGCGAGCTCGCCCTTGCCGGTAAAATCCCCGGAGTGACCAAGTCCTCCTGGTAAAGCCTTTCGCCAGCGGGGGTCGGATATGACCCGCTCGGCAACCGCTAACAACATCCAACCATGACTGATCCGATCTCTGATTTCCTGACGCGCCTTCGCAATGCGAGCAAAGCGCGTCTCGATGAGTGTGTTGCTCCCCACTCCACCATGAAGGAGGCCATCGCGGCTATCCTCAAGGCGGAGGGCTATGTCGCTGATTTTTCTAGCAGCGTCGATACCAATGGGCACAAGACCCTCGTCGTCAAAATGAAGTACCTCGCCGGTACTCCCTCTATCACGGGCATCAAGCGCGTCTCCACGCCGGGCCGCCGCCTGTACTACCGCTACACGGAGATTCCGCGCGTCCTCAATGGACTCGGCATCGCCATCATGTCCACCTCGAAGGGCTTGATGAAGGACTCCGACTGCCGCCGCAACAAGGCCGGCGGTGAGCTCGTCTGCAACGTCTGGTAAGGAGCACCCACCATGAGCCGTATCGGTAAACAACCCGTTCACATCCCCGCCAAGGTCAAGGTCAGCGTAAAGGATGGCAATGTCGTCCTCGTTGAAGGCCCCAAGGGTAAAGTTGAAAAGTCCTTTGCTGACGTCGTGGCGATCAAGATCGCTGATGGCGTCGCCACTGTTGCTCCCAAGGAAGAAACGCGTTTCGCACGCGCCATGTACGGCACGACCCGTTCGGTCATCGCTGGTATGGTCAAGGGCGTGACGGAAGGTTACTCCAAGGAGCTCGAGATTCAGGGCGTCGGTTTCAAAGCCACCCTCAAGGGCAACAAGCTCGATCTCGCCCTCGGCTATTCGCACGAGATCCTTCACGACATCCCGGAAGGCCTTAAGGTCACCGTCACGGATGGCACCAAGCTGAAGATCGAAGGGTGCGACAAACAACTCGTCGGCCAGCTGACCGCTGAAGTCCGCGCTTACTATCCTGTTGAGCCTTACAAGGGTAAGGGTGTTCGTATCGTCGGCGAACGCGTCCGCCGCAAGGAAGGCAAGACTGTCGCCTAACGTTAACCTGCAACGCCTACTCAGGCTCTCGAGCCCACATGAATACCATTTACAAAGCCCAGTTGCTGCAGAAGCGCAAGTGGCGCATCCGCAAGCAAATCGCCGGCACCGCCGCGCGTCCCCGCCTCACCGTCAAGTTCACCTCGAAGCATATCTATGCTCAGCTGATCAACGACGACGCTTCCCAGACCCTCGTTTTCCTGTCCAGCCTCGATGCCGAGCTGCGCAAGCAAAACCTCAAGTCCAACCTCGCAGGTGCGAAGGCCCTCGGCGCCGCGTTCGGTGCCAAGGCCAAGTCGGCCGGCGTCAACCAGGTCGTGTTCGACCGCAACGGCCGTCTCTATCATGGCAAGGTGAAGGTCTTCGCCGATGCCGCTCGTGAAGCCGGTCTGCAATTCTAAGCTGCCCATGAGTACCGAAAATAACGGCAATGCTCCTCGTTCCTTCCGCGGTCCGCGTCGCGATTCGCGTCGCGATGCGCAGGCCGCTGCGCCTTCGGATGGTCCGCAGCTGATCGAAAAGGTCGTCTTCATCAACCGCTGCGCCAAGGTGGTCAAGGGTGGTCGTCGCTTCAGCTTTGCTGCTCTCGCCGTCGTCGGCGATGGCAAGGGCAAGGTTGGCATCGGCTACGGCAAGGCCAACGAAGTGCCCGAGGCGATCCGCAAGAGCACCGAGTCTGCCAAGAAGCGCATGCTCACCGTGAAGCTCAAGGGTGACACGATCTCCCATGACGTCCTCGGCGAGGCCGATGGCGGCTGCGTCTTGCTCAAGCCCGCTTCTGCGGGTACCGGCTTGATCGCTGGTGGTGGCGTGCGTGCTGTGCTTGAAGCCGCTGGCGTCAAGAACGTGCTTACGAAGTCGATGGGCTCCAACAACCACATCGCTGTGGTGCATGCGACCCTCAATGGTCTGCTCAAGCTCCGCTCTGCGGAAGACATTGCAGCCCTGCGTCAGGCTTAAGTTTAAACAAATCTAAATCCGAGTCCCGCCCCCTTTTTCGAGGAGGGCGGGGCGCTTTTTGAGGAATCCTTTATGAAACTCCACGAACTCACAAACGTCCCCGGTGCCGTCCATCGCAAAAAGCGTGTTGGTTGCGGCGAGGGTGGTGGCCATGGCAAGACCTCCGGTAGCGGCGGAAAGGGCCAAAAAGGCCGTTCCGGTGCGAGCATCCGTCCTGGCTTTGAAGGCGGTCAGATGCCCTTGTACCGCAAGCTTCCCCACCGTGGCTTCAACCAAGCGTCTTTCCGTACCGAGCCTGCTATCGTCAATGTCGGCGATCTCGCTGCGTTGCCGGAGACGGTTTCCGAGGTAAACGCGGCTGTGCTCGTCGAGCATGGCTTCATCCGTAAAGACGAGACCTTCTTGAAGATCCTCGGCACGGGTGAAATCTCCCGCGCTTTGACCGTGACCGCGAGCAAGTTCTCCGAGTCCGCCAAGGCCAAGATTGAGAAAGCTGGTGGCAAAGCCATCGTCGCCTGACGATTGGGCGCGGTGATATTCGCCGCGCCATCCCTTTTCCCTCTCGCTTCGTTCGCACCCATACTCCCGTGTTTTCTGCTTTTACGAACTCGCTGAAGATTCCCGAGCTTCGCTCGCGGATTTTCTATACCTTGTCGTTGCTGTTCGTCGCCCGTGTGGGTGCGCACATTCCCTTGCCGGGTATCGATCCCCAGCCCCTCCAGCAGTTCTTCGCCGACCAATCGTCGGGTGGGGCGGGGGGCGCCTTGGTGGGTCTGTATAATATGTTTACCGGCGGCGCGCTGGTAAAGGGCGCGGTATTTGCCCTCGGCATCATGCCGTACATCAGCGCCTCGATTATTTTCCAGTTGATGACTGCGGTTGTGCCGCAACTGAGCCGCCTCCAGCATGAAGGCGATGTTGGTCGGCAGAAGCTCACGCAATATACGCGTTATGCGACTGTGCTGATCTGCTTGGTCCAGGGTGCCTTGCTCCTCGCGGCGCTTGAAAACCCCGGTCGCCTTTTCCCCGGCTACGATGTCAACCACTATGGCAGCATCGTGATCATGAATCAGTGGACGTTTATGTTCACCTCTATCGTGATCATGACCGCGGGTACAATGTTGCTGATGTGGCTCGGTGAGCAAATCACCCAGCGCGGCATCGGCAATGGCGTCTCCTTGTTGATCACCGTTGGTATTTTGGCCGACATCCCGGGCGCGGCCCAGGCAACCTACCGTTTCTTCCGCCCGGTGGCGGGTGTCAGCACCGGCCATGGCCCGCTGCAGGCTGTGGTGATGTTAATCCTCTTCATTGCTGTGACGATGGGCATCATCCTCGTCGTACAGGGCCAGCGCAAAATTCCCGTTCAATACGCGAAGCGGGTAGTGGGCAATAAGGTGATGGGCGGTCAGAGCTCATTCCTTCCCCTGAAGGTTAATTATTCCGGCGTCATGCCCGTGATCTTCGCCAGCGCCATTTTGCTTTTCCCGCAGCAAATCCTCTCGCAGGTGGGCGCGTGGTTGAACCTCAAGTTTTTGATCGAGTTTTCCGAGAACCTGATCCGCGGTCACTGGGTGTACTACGGTGGGTATACGATGCTGATCCTCTTCTTTAGCTATTTCTGGGTATCGGTCATGTTTAAGCCCATCCAGATCGCGGACGATCTGAAGAAGTATGGTGGGTATATCCCGGGTGTACGCCCGGGCGAACCGACCGCCAAGTTCCTCGATTTCGTCATGACCCGCCTGACCTTGGCTGGTGCGATTTTCCTCACGATCATCGCCGTCATGCCCGACGTCCTTTTGTTTGAGCTTAACGTGCCGCAGCGTATCGCCGTTTTCTTCGGTGGTACGGGCATGCTGATCACCGTCGGTGTCATCCTCGACACCATGAAGCAGGTCGAGACCTTCCTCCTCCAGCGCCATTACGATGGGTTCTTGAAGAAGGGTCGCATCCGGGCGCGCAGCGGTGCGGTGCAAGGTATGACAGGCGATGCCCTCAGCCACGATGCCGTGATGAAGATCGCCCTCCCGATGTTGGGCTTGCTCGTTCTCGGCCTGACGATCTGGGCCTATAAAGTGTTTTTGGTGAAATAAAGCTTTACATTGGTCGTTGCCCATTCACGCTCCGACCTCTTTTTCCGCTCCGGCAGTCCCGCCAAGCGGAAGGTTCTTTTGCTCGGTTCGTCAGATTTTCCCTTGGAAGATGTTATGAACCAGCTACGTTCTTTACAATCTGAGCACGTCTCTCCCGCCACACTGATGCGGCAGGAGATTTCGCGTCCGGCTGCTTCCTCTGCAAAGAGTGAAAAGGCTTTGCTGGCGGCACTTCGCCGTTGGTTTTGGATGCGCAAACCCGATGCGGGCTTTGTCCTCACCGACTTCCCGGCTACGCTGCTCCAAGCTATGGTATTCGACGAATGGTTGGATGCGCGCAACGAAGCGCTTGATGCGGTCTTTGTTGGCAGAAATACATCCACTGAACTGATCGAATATTACCGTAACCACGGCCTCCTCTCGGAGGTTTTCTAATTGGTATGATCCCGATTAAAACAGAACGTCAAATCGTTCACATTCGAGAAGCCTGTGCTGTTGCGGCGGCGGTCCTTCAGGAGCTGAAGGGACTGGTCCGGCCTGGAATCAGTACGCAGGATATAGAAGAGGCTGCCCGCGTGACCATGGATCGACTCGGCGCGCGTAGTGCCTGTTTCGATTACCGCATGGGATCGCGCCGGTATCCGGCCCATTCCTGCATTTCGGTCAACGAAGAAGTGGTGCATGGCATCCCTTCCTTCCGCCGCATCCTCCGTGATGGTGACATTGTTTCGATCGATATCGTCGTTAACTATAATGGCTTTATCGGTGATAACGCAGTGACCGTTCCGGTGGGCCTTCTGAAACCGCAGTGGGAAAAACTCCTCCAAGTAACCGAGGAATCGCTGCGTTTGGGCATCGCCCAAGCACGCGTGGGAAATCGCATCGGCGATATTTCCAATGCCGTGCAGACCTACGTCGAAGCCCATGGCTTTAGCGTAGTTCGCGACATGGTCGGCCACGGGGTTGGTCTTGCAATGCACGAGGAACCTCAAATCCCGAATTTCGGGCGCAAAAACTCCGGTGAAAAAATCAAAGCCGGCATGACGCTCGCGATCGAACCCATGGTAAACCTCGGTGGTTATAAGACAAAGACGCTTGCCGATGGCTGGACGGTGGTGACTGCTGATGGTTCCCCCGCCGCCCATTTCGAGCATACCGTGCTCACCACGGAAGAAGGCCCGCAGGTTCTCACGATTCCGACGAATCCAACCGGCCCGATTCACTCCTTGCCAGTCGTCTGACAGTCAGGCGCGCTGTTGTTTCACTTTTCCAACAAACCACAAACCTAGTTCACACTCCTTTTTAACCATTATGCCTCGTCTCCTTGGTGTAGAAATCCCCGCGAAGAAGAAAGTCGCGTTCTCCCTCCGTTATATCTACGGCATCGGGTCGGATCGTGCCGACTTGATCGTCAAAGAAGCTGGCCTGTCGCCCGATATGCGCGCCCAGGACCTCTCGGAGGAACAGCTCAATAAGATCCTTCAGGTGATCACCGAGCACAAATGGGTGCTCGAGGGTGACCTCCGCCGCGAAATCGCCGGCAACCTGAAGCGCCTTCAGGCCATCAATTGTTATCGTGGCGTCCGCCACCGTCGCAGCCTGCCCGTCCGCGGTCAGCGCACGAGCACCAACGCCCGTACCCGCAAGGGCCCCCGCAAAACTGTGGGTGTCACCAAAGCCGCTGTCTAATTTATCACCATGGCCGAAGAGAAGTCCGCTCCCAAGAAAGAAAAAGCTCCCAAGAAGGAAGCTGCTCCGGTCGCTGCTGGCGCCGAGACCAACGCTCCTGCCGCTGAAAAGCCGGTCAAGGAAAAGGCCCCCAAGGCCGCTAAGCCCGCTGCTGAAGAGGCTGCTCCTGCTGAAGGTGCTGCTCCTGCCGCCAAGCCGGTCGAGCTCGTCGGTGGTGTTGCCCGCCAACCCACGGCTGAAGAGCTCCTCAAGGAAGAGCTCGGCGAGATCAAGATCCGCAAGGCCAAAGGTTCAAAGAACATCACGTCTGGCGTCGCCACCGTGCTCGCTTCTTTCAACAACACGATCGTCTCGATCACCGACCAGCGCGGTCAGGTGATCTCGTGGTCGAGCGCCGGCAAGTGCGGCTTCCGTGGCTCCCGCAAGTCCACGGCCTATGCGGCGCAAGTCGTCGCGCAGGACGCTGCCCGCAACGCCATGGCTCACGGCCTCAAGGATGTTGTTATCCGCATCTCCGGTCCCGGCCTCGGCCGCGACAGCGCCGTTCGTGGCCTCCAAGCCATCGGCCTGGAGATCCTCTCGATCATCGATGTCACCCCGGTGCCGCACAACGGCTGCCGTCCGCCCAAGCGCCGCCGCGTCTAATTCGCGCCGCTCTCTATACTAACGTTATAGTCCTCTGACAATTTACCAAAATGGCTCGTTATAAAGGACCTACTACCCGAATCAGCCGTCGGTTCGGCCAGCAAATTCTCGGTTCCGCCAAGGCGTTCGAACGCCGCAGCTATCCCCCGGGGCAACATGGCCCGAAGTCGCGTCGCAAGATGTCGGAATACGGCACCGGCCTCGCTGAGAAGCAGAAGCTCCGCTACATCTACGGCTTGCTGGAGCGCCAGTTCCGTCGTGTGTTTGCCATCGCCAAGCGTGAGCGCGGCGTCACCGGCGAGCGTTTCCTCCAACTGCTCGAAACCCGCCTCGACAGCGTGGTCTATCTGCTCGGTCTCGCCAAGAGCCGCGCGGCTGCCCGCCAGTTTGTCAACCACGGGCACATCCGTGTGAACGGCAAGAAGGTGGATATCGCCAGCTACACCGTCAAAGCTGGTGACCAGATCGAAGTGAAAAACACTCCGGCCTCCCGCCAGCTTGCGACCCGCAATCTTGAGGAGAACCGCATTCGCAACGTCCCGGGTTGGCTCGCTATGCAAGCCGACCAATTCAAAGGTGTTGTCAATCGCCTCCCGACGCGCGATGAGATGGAGCCAGGCGTCAACGAACAGTTGATCGTCGAGTTCTACTCGCGCTTCTAATCCTCGTTTTTGTTCGAGCAACCCAATCCACACTCTGCCATGCCCAAACGTCTCGGTAAGTTCGAACTGCCCAATAAACTCACCAAGGTCGAGGAAGGCGCTACGCCGACCTACGCAAAGTTCATCGCCGAGCCTTTCGAGGCCGGCTATGGCCACACCATCGGCAATTCCCTTCGTCGCGTGCTCCTGAGCTCCATCGAGGGCGCTGCGATTTCCTCGATCAAGATCGAGGGCGTGCAGCACGAGTTCCAGAGCATCGAAGGTATCGTGGAAGATGTCACCGACATCGTCCTCAACCTTAAGAAAGTCCTCCTCATCTCGCAAAAGCGCGAGCCGATCAATCTGCGCATCAACGTCAGCGGCCGCCAAGGCCCGGTGACGGCCGCGGATATCCAGCCGGATCCTGCGATCACGGTGGTCAATCCCGATCAGGTCATCTGCACCCTCGACACGAAGCGCTCCTTCGACGCCGAGATCGAGATCAAGACCGGCCGTGGTTACTACTCCGGCGAGACGAACAAGAAGGAAGATCAGGCCATCGGCGTGATCTCCATCGATTCGCTCTTCTCCCCGGTGACCCTCGTGAAGTACGCCGTGGAAAACACGCGCGTCGGCCAGATCACCGATTACGACAAGCTCATTCTCGAGATCTGGACGGACGGTCGCATCACGCCGGACGAAGCCCTCAAGCAATCGTCCTCGATCCTCAAGTACCACCTCGATGTGTTCGATCGCGTCAGCGGCGAGCAGTTCGAGTTTGAGAATCAGCAGAGCGCCGTCTCCGAAGAGGAGAACAAGCTCCGCAAGCTGCTCAACATGTCGGTCAACGAGATCGAGCTCTCGGTCCGTGCGGCTAACTGCTTGAACAACGCCAACATCACGACCGTCGGCGAGCTGGCGATGAAGACCGAGCAGGAGATGCTCAAGTACCGCAACTTCGGCAAGAAGTCGCTCAACGAAATCAAGGAAAAGCTCGAAGCTCTCGGCCTCTCGCTGGGCATGAAGTTCGACGAGCGCCTCCTCGAAAACAAAAAAGAAGCCTAAACCCCTTCTGTGTGACATCGGTGCGAGCCGCCCGCAATCCGCAGGCCTCGCACCGGTTGCACCCTGAATTTTACCACTTTAAACATGCGTCATCAAAAACACCGTTCGTCTCTGGGCGTGAGCCGTGAGCACCGCGAAGCGTTGCTGTCCAATCTCGCCACCGGCCTCATCACGCACGGCCGAATCCAGACCACTCTCACCAAGGCCAAGGCCCTCCGCCCCTTCGTCGAGAAAATCATCACCAAGGCCAAGCAGGCCGCTGCGGCTACGGAGAAAAAAGATTCCGTGCACCTCCGCCGCCTCGCGCTGGCCAAGGTCCGCAACGAGGAAGCGATCGCCCTTCTTTTCAACGAAAAGTACAAGGAGTTCGCCAACCGTGCCGGCGGCTACACCCGCATCTATAAGCTCTCCACCCGCCGCGATGGCGACGCCGCTCCCATGGCGCTCATCGAGCTCGTGAAGGCCGACGATCCGGGCTACAAGAAGGCCAAGGGTCGCAAGGCGGCTGAAGCGGCTCCGGCTGCGGAAGCGGCGCCTGCCGAAGCCCAGAGCTAAGCTCGGGGTCTCCCTCGCTCACTCTCAACGCGCCGAAGCCCGCCTTCGGCGCGTTTTTGTTTCAAACATCCCTTTTCAAGACTCTCTCCTCCCAGATGGTGGACTTTGACACGGGCGTTGTCATTTACTGCGCATTGGTCGGGTTGTTTTTCCTCGGCTTCGTAGACGATGTGGGAGTCGGGGCCGTACGACCGCCGCGACCACCGTCGTTTCGAAGGGGAGCGCCGCAAGACCACGTTTCACTGCGTGCGCTGCGATCACATCTATGCGATCACAGGTCGCGTGGAATGCGGACGCTGCCCGCACTGCGGCCACGAGAATCCCCGCCTCAAATTTTAGCCCCGCTGCATCCGGGACTGTTCGGAAAACGACGAATCCCAAAATGCAGGCTGGAAGCCGCCCTTAGTTTCCTTTGAGTTTAACTTTTTCCTCCATGCCACAGACCATCGCCGTCCTCGATTTCGGTTCCCAGTACACGCAAGTTATCGCGCGTCGTATTCGCGAATGCCAGGTGTACTCGAAGATCTACCACTACACGACGAAGCCCGAGCAGCTGCAGGCCGATGGCGTGGTGGGCATCATCCTCTCCGGTGGCCCGAGCTCGGTCTTCTCGAAGAAGGCGCCGATTCCGGACCGCGGGATTTTCGAGCTGGGCGTGCCGGTGCTCGGCATTTGCTACGGCATCCAACTTTTCGGCCACCTGCTCGGCGGTAAAGCCGCCAAGAGCGACCATCGCGAGTACGGCCATGGCACCCTGACCATCAAGAAGCCGGGCCGGCTTTTTGCCGGGTTGCCGAAGAAGCTTCGCGTCTGGAATTCCCACGGCGACAAGGTCATCGAGCTGCCTCCTGGCTTCAAGGCCATCGGCACGACGGAGAACTCGCCGTTTGCGGCGATCGAGGACATCAAGCGCAACTTCTACGGCATCCAGTTCCACCCCGAAGTGTTCCATTCGGAGCACGGTGTGGATGTGATCCGCAATTTCCTCGTCGGAGTGTGCGGCGCCAAGCAGGAGTGGACCACCAAGGATTTCATCGCGCATGCCGTGAAGGAGATCCGGGCCAAGGTCGGCAAATCGCGTGTCATCTTGGGGCTGTCCGGTGGCGTCGACTCGTCGGTCGCTGCCGCGTTGATCCACAAGGCCATCGGCAAGCAGTTGACCTGCGTTTTTGTGGACAACGGTCTGCTCCGCAAAGGCGAGCGCGAGGCGGTGATCGACCTTTACCAGAAACACTTCCACATCGATCTGCGTGTGGCCGATTCCGGCAAGCTATTCCTCAAGAAACTCAAGGGCGTCAGCGATCCGGAGCAGAAGCGCAAGATCATCGGGCGCACGTTCGTCGAGGTTTTCGAAAAGTCGCTGAAGAGCATCGGCAAGGCCGAGTTCCTCGCTCAGGGCACGCTCTATCCGGACGTGATCGAGAGCGTGGCGATCGGCAACAACCCGGCGGCGCTGATTAAGTCGCACCACAATGTCGGTGGCCTGCCCGAGCGCATGAAGCTCAAGCTGCTCGAACCGCTGCGCGAGTTGTTCAAGGACGAGGTGCGGCAGGTCGGCTCCGCGCTGGGATTGCCCCGCGAGGTCGTCTGGCGCCAGCCGTTCCCCGGCCCTGGCCTGGGTGTGCGCGTGCTCGGTGCCATTTCCGCGGACCAGCTCGAAATCCTCCGCAATGCCGACGCCATCCTCCAAGAGGAGATGATGGAGAGCGGCTGGTACTGGAAAGTCTGGCAGTCCTTCTGCGTGTTCCTCCCGGTCAAATCGGTCGGCGTCGTGGGCGACGAGCGCAACTATTCCTACGTGATCGCGGTGCGCGTCGTGGAGAGCATCGATGCGATGACGGCCGATTGGACGCGCCTGCCCTACGATCTGCTGCAAAAGATTTCCAGCCGGATCACCAACGAGGTGCGCGGGGTCTCCCGCGTGGTGCTCGATATCAGCTCCAAGCCGCCGGCAACCATCGAGTGGGAGTAATTCCCGGTCGGCGGAGCGCCTCTGCCAACGCATGCATCTCCGCGCGGAAATAGCGTTGCGGGCAGGGGCTGGTTGTCGCTAACCCTTGCTCTCTTCTCGCGCATGAAAATGTACCGCCGCATCCTTGCTGCCCTGCTGTTTATCGGGGCGGCTTCTTGGGCTGCTGCGGCGGAGCTCCCGGTCATCGCGCTGGCCCGAGATTATCTTGGTCCTGATGCGGCGCTGGTGGCGGTCCAGTCGATCCGCTACGAGGGCGTTTTGATTCCCGAGGAGGGCGCCGCCGAGGTGCCCATCGAAATCCTGTTTCAGAAGCCCTGCCAGCAGCGGATTGTCGTGAAGAGCGAGACGACGGTCGAGACGACAGCCCTCAACGATTACGAGGGCTGGCATCGTACGCAGTCGGCGCAGGAGCCCGACAAACAAAAGCTCACGCTGCTCACGATCGACCAACTGCGCTCGTTGCGCGCCAACACCGCCGAGAATCTCTGGTTTTATACCGGGCCTTCGCACCAGGGCGGCACCATCGAGGATTTCGGCGAGGTGTCGGTCCGTGGTGCGACCTGTCGCAAGCTGGCCTTCCGCTATACGCCCAGCGTCGTGTTCATCCGCTACATCGACACCACCACCGGGCGGCTCGTCCAATCCGAGACGGAGAAGGGCGACTGGATCACCGAGGAAGGCGAGATCGTCGCCGGCGGAGTCCGTTTCCCCAAGCGCATCGTCCGGCACAGCAAAATGCCCGACGGCTCGCCGCGTGTGATCACGATTCTTTTCAACAAAATTACCGTTAACGAGCCGGTCGAGGCTTCCGCCTTCACGATGCCTCCGGCATTGTTCCGCTAACCATCTCCGGCGACCCGCCGCCCTCTATTTTCCTAAGCCCGCGTATGCGTATCATCAGTGCTTCCTCCAAAAACTTCACCGACGAACTCGCGGCCTTCTGCCGCACGGCAGCCTCCTCGAAGGAGATGACCGATTCGGTCGCCGCCATCCTCGCGGATGTGCGGGAGCGTGGCGACGCGGCCATCACCTACTACGCGGCCAAATTCGACGGTGCCAAACTCGCCCCGCGCAACTTTGTCGTGAAGCCCGAGGAGCTCGCCGCCGCCGCCAAGCGTCTCGCGCCGGCTGACAAGAAGGCCATCCTCGCGGCGCACGAGAGCGTCCTTTCCTTCAACAAAAAAGGCCTGCCCAAGGACTGGACGGGTAAGAACCCGCACGGCGCCCAGGTCGGCGAGATGCACCATCCGCTGCGCCGCGTCGGCATCAATGTCCCGCGCGGGCAGGTGCCGCTGGCCTCGACCGCGATCATGACCATCACGCTCGCCAAGATCGCGGGCGTGCCCGAGATCGCCGTGTTTACGCCCTGCGATGCCAACGGTCGCGTGGCCGACGTGCTCATGGGCACATTTCACCTTTGCGGCGCCACCGAGGTTTATCGCGTGGGCGGCGTCTATGGCGTCGGCGCCATGGCCTACGGCACGACCTCCATTCCCGCCGTCGATAAGATCGCCGGTCCGAGCAACGCCTACGTGTGCGAGGCCATGCGGCAGGTCTTCGGCACGGTCGGCGTGGCCGGCCTGCCCGGCCCGAGCGAAGTCCTCATCCTGGCCGACGACACCGCCCGTGCCGACTTTGCGGCGGCCGATCTGCTCGCCCAAGCCGAGCACGGCTCCGGCAAGGAGAAGATTTATCTGGTCGGCACCTCTGCCGATGTGATCGCGGCGATCCACCGCGAAGTGCAGTCGCAGTTGAAGACGCTCAAGCGCTCGGAACAGTTGAAACACGTCCTGCAGCACGGCTTTTTGTCGATCGAGGTCTCCTCGCTCAAGCAGGCCGTCGAGGTTGCCAATTACGTGGCACCGGAGCATCTGGAGCTGCTCGTCAAGGAGTCGTCTGTGAAAGGTCTGCTGCGCGACATCACGACTGCCGGCGCCATCATGGTCGGCAACTATACGCCGACGTCGCTGGGCGACTTCATCGCCGGCCCCAGCCATGTGCTGCCCACGGGCCGCGCGGGGCGTTTCTTCAGCGGCCTGCGCGTCGCCGACTTTATGCGACGCACCAGCGTGATTCGCTACGACAAGACGAGCGTCAAAAAGGCGGCGCCGGTCGTTTCCGCGTTTGCCCAGATGGAACAGCTTGATGCGCACGGTCGCTCGGCGGAAATCCGGGCCAAGTAAGCCCGGCCACCGCCACGCTGGTGCCGCAAGGTGCCGTTGATTATCCGCGAAGTCGTTATGTCCGATCTCATCTCTCTGGCTCTGCCACATGTCTCGAAATTGCACGCGTACACGCCGGGCCTGCAGCCCAACGACGTGGGCTGGGTGAAGCTCAACACCAACGAGTGCCCGTATCCGCCGAGCCCCAAGGTGGGCGAGGCGCTGGTGCGCGAGATCGGCCACGATGGAGCCTCCCTGCGCCTGTATCCTAATCCGACGAGTGCGCCGCTGCGCGCCGTGGTGGCCAAACTCCATGGCTTGCAGGAGACCAATGTCTGCATCGGCAACGGCTCCGACGACATCCTCAATCTGCTCGTGCGCGCCTTTTGCACGCGCGAGGCGCAGCTCGGTTTCACGATGCCGAGCTACTCGCTCTATCCCGTGCTCGTCGAGATCCAGGACGGCGAGAGCACCGTGATCGAGTTTGACCGCTCGATGCGTCTGCCGCTGGAGCGCATCGCCGCGTCGAAGGCCAAGGCCTTTTTCCTCACGTCGCCCAACGCGCCGACCGGCGTCGGTTTCAGCAACGCCGAGATCGAGCAGGTCCTGAAAACCTTCCAGGGCCTCCTCGTGGTCGACGAGGCCTACGCGCTTTTCGCCAAGGAAAACGCCGTCGAGCTGATCGCGAAATATCCGCGGCTGGTGGTGGTGCGTACGCTCTCGAAAGCCTACGCGCTGGCCGGCCTGCGCGTAGGGTATGCGCTCGGGCATCCCGAGATCATCGACGTGCTCGACCGCGTGCGCGACAGCTACAACGTCAACCGCCTCTCGCAGGTGGCGGCGGCGGCAGCCTTGCAGGATAACGCGTACTACATGGACGTCGTCGGGCGCATCAAGGCGACGCGTGATCGCTGCGTGCGCGGCTTTGCCAACGAGCGCGGCTGGTTCACGTACCCGTCGCAGTCCAACTTCATCTTCACGGAGCCGCGCAACGCCCGTGGCGAGTCCGGTCCGGCCGTCGCTCGCTCGCTCTACGATTTCCTCTATGCGAACAAGGTGCTGGTGCGCTACTTCGCCAGCCATGCCTTGACCGCCTCTTTCCTGCGCATCAGCGTCGGCACCGACGACGAAATGCAGGCCCTCAACCAAAAGATCGACTCATGGCTCAAGGCAGCTCCCCTCGCATAGCAACCATCACGCGCACGACCGCCGAGACCGACATCCGGTTGACGCTGGCGGTCGACGGCCGTGGCACGGCCAAGATCGATACGGGCATCCCGTTTTTCGATCACATGCTCACGCTGTTTGCGAAGCATGGCCTGTTCGATCTGGAGATTTCCGCGAAGGGCGATGTCGCCGTCGATTATCACCACACGGTCGAGGATGTCGGGCTCGTGCTCGGCGAGGCGTTCAAGCAGGCGCTCGGCGCCAAGACCGGCATCCGCCGCTACGGCTTCTTCCTCCTGCCAATGGACGAAGCGCTGGCCCGCGTGGTCGTCGATCTGAGCGGCCGCGCCTGTCTCGTGTACGACGTGGCCGCGCCGGTCATGTTCGTGCGTGATTTCAATCTCGTCCTCGTGAAGGAGTTTAGCCGGGCGTTTAGCAACGCCCTCGCGTGCAACCTCCATGTGAAGCTCGAGTACGGCGAGGAGCCGCATCACGTCGCCGAGGCGATCTTCAAGGCTCTCGCTCGCGCACTCGACGCCGCCACCCAGGTGGACGCACGCGCGGCCGACCAGCTGCCCTCGACCAAGGGAAAACTGTAGAGCGCTGCACGCGCCTGCCCGCCGGCAGGCGAAGTGCGTTTCGCATGCGCACAAAACTCTGGCCAAGGGCGCGCCCCTTGGGCTCCTTTTCCGACCTATGACTCAGTCCGCACCTACTGTCGCCGTCATCGACAATGGCATTTGCAACCTGCGCAGCGTGACCAAGGCCGTCGAGGCCGCGGGCGGTGCGGTG
>MWDT01000005.1 GCA_002070825.1 Verrucomicrobia bacterium ADurb.Bin122 | reverse complement strand
CGAAGCCGACTTCGGCGGCGTGCGCACCTACACGTTTTGGGCGATGATCGGCTGCATCGGCGCCGCCGGCCAGCAGTACGTCGGCCCCGCGCTGCTCCTGGTGCTGCTCGGCCTGGCAGGTGTTTTCCAGATCGTGCTCATGCTGAAAAACTCCACCGAGCGCCACCCCGGCGGCACCACGTTTGCCGCCATGCTGCTCACCATCATGGTCGGCGCACTCGTCTTTTGGGGACACCGCCAGACCGCCCTGCTCATCTCCGCGACGACCATGGTGATGATCGGCCTCAAGCAGACGCTGCACTCGTGGACGAAGACGTTTACCGACGAAGACATCCGGGGAACGCTCCAGTTTGCCGCGACCACCGGCGTGATCCTGCCGCTGGTGCCCGACGCTGCGTTCGGGCCCTTCGGTGCCTTCAACCCGTATTCCACCTGGCTCATGGTCGTGCTGATCTCCGGCATGGGCTTCATTGGTTACCTGCTCATGCGGCTCCTCGGCGCGCAGGCGGGCATCGCCGTCACGGGTCTGGCCGGCGGCATCGCTTCCAGCACCGCCACCACGCTCGCCTTTAGCAAACGCAGCAAGGAGGACCCGGAGCTCTCGTCGAGCTGCTCGCTCGCCGTCGTCATCGCCTGCACGGTCATGTTTGCCCGCATCCTCGTGATGATCGGCGTGGTGCACCGCGGGCTGGCGCAGGCGCTCCTCGTGCCCTTCGCCATCATGGCGGTGCCCGGCGTGCTCTTCGCCGGCTGGGTCTGGCTGAAACGCCTTCGCGAGTCCGGCCATCCCGACGTCCACACGCCGCAGCTGCGCAATCCGCTCAGTCTGAGCATCGCCATCAAGTTCGCCGCGATCTACGCGCTCTTCGCCTTCCTCATCAAAGCCGCCACGCACCTCGACTGGGCCGTGGGCGTGCTGCCGCTGAGCTTCATCTCCGGCCTCACGGACCTCGACGCCATCGCGCTCCTCATGGCCAAGGGCCAAGCCGACGGCTCGGTCGTCATCCGCCTGGCCACGCAGGCCGTGATCCTCGGCGCCGTGGGCAACTCCCTCACCAAGGCCACCATCGCGCTCACCCTCGGCTCGCCCACGCTCCGCAAACAGACCGCGTGGGTGATCGGCCTGAGCGCCGCCCTCGGCATCGCCACGCTCTGGTTCGTCTGAGCTGCCGCCTGCGCGATCACGGCGGAGGTTTGAACCACCGAGGCACGGAGGACACGGAGAAAACCGCGGCGACGCGGCAAACCCACCGAGGAATGCGCAGAGACCAGTCTCAGGCTCCTACTTTCACCCTTCCCTTTTCACTTTTCGCTCTTCGGTTTTCCCGCCCACCAACACGCTCGACTTTGAGCGATTCCACGATCTTGCTCGGAGCCTCGCAGCCGCCCCCCGCATCGCTCCGATGCGAACGCAGAAAATCTTCCTTAGAAACCCACAACCTCATGCCCACACGCTTTATCCAAATTCAGGTCATGAAACGCAGTGAGGGTGAATGACACTGTTAGGCGCAGACAATAGCCGCTATGTCAGATCTAGAATTTCGTCCGCCAAAGTGGATAGCGGTTATCTTCTTTGCCGGCGCCATTGGTGCAGCGGCAGTGGCGTATTTCTACAGCACTTCGATTTCCCTCGTGTGGTTTTATTCTGGCTTTGCCGTGCTTTGTCTTGCGGCTGCAATCGGTAGTCTCAGGACGCGAGTTGTTCTCCGCGCGGATCGCCTTGATCTTGTCGCCGAGTTTAGACACCGCACAGTTCAGAAAGAAGATATCGAGTCGGTTTCTTGGGCTAAGGGATGCCCAGCTTGCGTTAAGACCAAAGACGGAAAAGTGCTGAAGTTACCGTCGATCGGTTTTAGTCCTCAGTCACTTTGTCATGCAATCAATGCGTGGAAGAAGGCCAACCCGGAGAGTTGTGTTCGCCCGGAGCGAAGCGGAGCGGTGAACACGACTCATGTTGAACAAGCCCGGGAGGACCGGCGACGTTAGCCTTGGATTAGGGCGTATGCGCTTTGTGTTTTAGCGCGAGGAGGCGGAGGGAGGCAGGTGTGGCTCGTTTTTGGCGAAGCGGGCGTGCAGTTCGGGATCCAAATGATCAGGCTCAAGGGGGCACGACCGTCGTGAAGAGGAGTGCTGCGCGATGCACAAGGGGCTTGAGGGCACGCAGGCGTGTGGGCGGGCAAGGCGGTGGCCCGGCGTGGCGGGTAGCCGCGGGGTGAAGACTGGCGGAAGCGAGGGGGCTGATCGGTGTCATGGCGGGGCGCGGGCAGGCAGGAGGCGTTCGACGACGAAGAGCGCGAAGCGCTGGCATTGCGGGCAGCGCAGGTGCCAGGGTGGCGGGGGCGAGGCGCGGTCGTGCACGACGATGCGCTTTTCGAGGAGGTTTTCGACGAGCATGCGACGGCGTGTGGCGGAGGGGTGCAGCCAGCCGAAGTAGCGCACGCGGTGCTGGCCTGGCGGGAGGACGTGCTGCAAATACCTTCGCAAAAACTCCTCAGCGCAGAGCGTGCAGGCGCGGCGCACGCCGGTGCGGCTGTCGGTGTAGGAGAAGCGCACCGACTGGTCGTCGGCCTGGAGGATGCGTTCGTCGGAGATGGCGGTGTGCTGGACGTAGCGTGCGAGGTACTTGACGACGTGTTCGCCCGTACCCGCAGCCTCGATATGGACCCACCAGCCGTGGAACCATGCCGACTCGGGGATCTGGGCGTGCAGTTGAGGCGCGGCGGCGCGCAGCGAGGTGTCCATGCTGCGGCGCAAGGCGGCGGCGACGGCCTCGTTGGGGAGCAGGTAGTCGGGCCGGCGGGTCTTGCGCCACTGGCGGTGGTCGGCGCGCAGGCCGCCGCCGGGCACGATGAAGTGGATGTGCGGGTGGTGCTGTAGCTGGCGTCCGCTGGTGTGGAGTACGCCGAGTAGTCCGAGTTCCGCTCCGAGATGCCGGGGCATGGCGGCCACCGTCTGGATCGCCCCGGCGGCCGCCTTGAAGAACAGGTCGTGGAGCAACTCGGGGCGCGCGGCGAAGGCGCCATGCAGCGACTCCGGCACCGTGCAGGTGACGAAGAAGTACGGCACGGGCAGCAGCCGCGCGACTTGCTGCTGCGTCCAGGTCGCAGTCTTCCCGCCGCCGCAGCGCGGGCACGCCCGGTGGTGGCAGGAGTGGTAGCCGTGGTGTTCGCCTCCACAGTGGGCACAGCGGTAGCGTTGCCCGCCTGAGGCGGGCGTACGGCAGCGCCGGATCGCGTGCAGGGCGCGGCGTTGCTCGGGACGCAGATCGCCCCGGTGCAACGCGGACGGCGCCTGCCGCACCAGCCAGTCGGCGAGCACGGACATCGCGGCGAGTCCAGATGGCGGTTACACCGGTGATCGGTCCGGCGGCAGCAGCCTGGCGATGGCCGAGCGGGCCGAGGACTCGTTGACCGCCGTCAGGTGCGTGTAGATCAGCGTCGTCTCCAGCGAAGTGTGCCCGAGGTAGGCCGAGATCAGCCGGATCGAGACGCCCGCTTCCAATAGATGCGTGGCGTAGCTGTGCCGCAGCGTGTGCGTGCAGGTGCCCTCCGGCAGTCGCGCCGCCGCACGGGCGAGCTTCATGCAATGTTGCACCGAGCCCTGGCCCATCGGCTCGTCGACGGTGCCAAGCCGCGCGCGACACGCCGGCTTCTCACGCCAGCCCCGCCCCACCGAGGGGAAGATCCAGCGCGGGTTACGGTGCGTGCGCCAGAACCGGCGCAACTCGTGCAGCATCGCCTCCGGCAGTGGCACGTAGCGGTCCTTGTTGCCCTTCCCGCCGCGTACCCGCACCCGGTCCGCCTCCCGCAGATCGGAAACCTCCAGTTGCAACGCCCCAAATAGCCGCAGCCCCGTCGCGTACACGAACCGGAAAAACACCCGGAAACGCTCCTCGCGCACCACCGAAAAGAGCCGCGCCACCTCCGCGCGCGTGAGCACCGTCGGCAGCTTGCGCTCCGAGGCCGAGCGCACCAGGTCGAACAGCTTCCAGTCACGTCCCAAGTGCAGCCCGAACAGAGCCCGCATCGCCGCCACCGCCGTGCGCATCGACGACGGCGAATACCCGTGCGCCTCCTTCAGCCGCAAGAGGTGCGCACGCAACTGCTCCTCGGTGACGGCCTCCGGCGCGCACTCCAGCCGTCCCAGCAGCTTGCGCGCAAACCGCAGATACTCCGACTGCGTCGCCACCGCCAGCCCTCGAAGCTTGAGTGCCTCGGCGAAGCGCACCAGCGTCTCGCCATCTTGGGACAGCGTGCGTACGCGGCCCCGTTTCGTAGAGGTGTTTGTCTTTGATATAGCCATACCCCTCCACGCTTGCCGCTACCCTCGCCGTCACCAAGATACCTCCCCATGCCCCCGGCCTCACCCCTCGCTCCAGCATCCCTCCGCCGCGTAGCGGCTTGGTTCAACCACACGCTACTGCCAACGTCTATGGTCGTCACGTCGGCTGCTGACGCACCCGCCGCGCCGACCATAGCCGCGGCAGATCTATAACGTTGGCCAGAAGATGAATCCGCGGATCAAGAATTCAGGAAAGCGCGGCATCCGTCGCTACGAATACGACGGGGTCGTCGGGTGGCAGGTCCGATACTTCCGAGAAAAGGTTCTATTTCAGAAGGTTTTTTCCGACAAGATTCACGGCGGCGAAGCACAGGCGTTAGCCGCCGCTGAGGCGTTTCACAAGCAGCTCGTCACATATTTTCCACCGATGCTTCGGCGCGAGTGGGTTAATCAGCGGCGGACCAATTCAAAAGAAGTCGTGGGCGTGTCACGAGTGATGAAGAAGATCAGCCGTGGCACGAAAAGATACGAATACCCGGTATGGCAGGCCCGATGGACGACCAGGGAGGGAAAGCACGCAAACAAGAGTTTCTACGTTTCAGAGCACGGGGAAGACGGGGCGAGAAAGCTCGCTGAAGAACTTCGGCGCCAGAAGGTTGAGGAATTCGGAGATGATTTCAGCGTCCAGTATTCCGACGACATAGTTTGGGTGGTCCCTCCGGAAGAGATTTCGATCGCTGCGAATTTGGACTTGGACTCAGATTTCGAAGGAGCACTTGCCCTTCGAGAGCATCGCGCTCGCGAGCGATCCCGGGAATTGCGTGCGGCGAAAATCGAAGCTTTCCGGTCAGAGCACGGCTGCGTTTTCTGTGAGATCTGTCATTTCGATTTCGAGAGGACCTATGGCGCTCTTGGTGCTGGCCTCATTGAAGTTCATCATACGACTGCAATCGCGGACTATCAGGATGGCAGGGTCACTGAGCTGTCCGATTTGATCTTGGTCTGCTCAAATTGCCATTACGTGATTCATCGAGATCGCCACTATGAGCGGAATTACCGGCAGTTGAGAGAGGTGGTAGCTCTTCGCCACAGCGCCCAGCCCAAACACAAGAAGGGGACAGGCGGGAAATGGCTGGAAATGGATTTGTAAGTTCCTGTTCTCCAAAGTCGGCGAGGTTTAATCCGGCAGGCCACGCCATCGGTTTTCAGGCGAAACGCTAACGCGTTCCGCTACACGGAGGGGGCGGATGGGGGGCGGCGAGTATGTTCACGCTTGTCGCGGCTCGTCGTGGCGCAGACTTCCAGTCTGCTCCGAAATGGATCGTTTGGGCGACGCTCAGGCGGGGACGGCGCGAGCTGGCGTCTTCGGTGGTGCGGACGAATCGAGGCGGGCGGCGTTTTGGTCTGGTTTTGACGCGGGAGGGGCGGGCGGTAGGGCTGACGGCATGAAACTCGATCTGGTGTACGAGGCGACTGGTGTGGATTGGCAGGCGGTGTCGGATACCTTGCGCCGCGTCGGGATGGCGTACGCGGAGCCGGCGGTGCACCAGCGCGCGTTTGCGGCCAGCCATACGCAGGTGTTCGCGTATCGGGACGGGCGGATGGTGGGGTTCGCGCGCGCGTTGTCCGACGGGGTTTATCAGGCGGCGCTGTACGATGTGGCGGTCGTGCCGGAGTGTCAGAAGCAGGGGATCGGCCGGGCGCTCGTGCAGGCGCTGCTGGCGCGGGTGGCCGGCTGCAATGTCATCTTGTACGCGGCGCCGGGCAAAGAGGCGTTTTATCACTCGCTCGGATTCCGGCGGATGAAGACCGGGATGGCGCTGTTTCGCGATCCGGCGCGTATGGCGGAGCGCGGGTTCAGCGAATAGGGTGCGGTGCCGCTGCCTGGTTCGAGGCTTGGGCAGGCGTGTCCATACTATCATTGGAACAGTGCGGGACTCGCCCGTGCCCGGGCAGCTGGCAGGGTGTGTGGCAGTTCTCCAACCCCTATGGCCACCCCATTGTTTGGTCTCTCGTTGCACCAGTTTCTCGGCGCCCGTTTCTGCCCCTTGGTCTCCCCGTCCGAATCGGCCGCCGCGCCGGTTGCCGCCGGGTTGACGCTCGACGCGCGCGGGTGTTTTTCCCGGCGCGGGCTCGATGTGCTCGTCTTCAACAACTGGTATGATGGCGCCTTCAGCGATGCGAAGATCGCCGGGGTGGAGTTGATCCACCATGGCATCCGCACGGCGACCAATGGCGATGTGCGTCTGGAGCCCACTCCCGGTCAGTGGGACGCCGCCCCCGAGATGATCGAGCGGAAGGTGCTGCCCGCCGAGGGCGCCATCGAGATCCGCCTCGCGTACAAGAGCGAGGGCTTCGACTACACGATCCGCGTCGAGCGCGCTGGCGAAGGGGTGCGTCTGCGCGTGCAGCTCGACCAGCCGTTGCCCGCAGGGCTCGTCGGCCGGGCGGGCTTCAACCTGGAGTTTCTGCCGTCGGCCTATTTCTCGAAAACCTATCTGGCCGATGCGTCGGGCGGAGTCTTCCCGCGTTATCCGGTCGGGCCCACGCGGCGGAGCGGAGCCGGGGCGATCGAGCGCGCCCCGTTTGCGACCGGGCGGCGGCTGGTGCTCGCGCCCGAGGACCCCGAGCGGCGCGTCTCCATCGAAGCGCAGCGCGGCGAGCTCTCCCTCTACGACGGGCGCAATCAGGCGCAAAACGGCTGGTTCGTCGTGCGCAGCGGCATCCCCGAGGGACAGACCGGGATCGTCGTCGATTGGATGCTGCGGGCCAGCACGCTCCCCGGTTGGACGAGGCCGGCGGTGATCGGCCATTCGCAGGTCGGCTATCATCCGGCGCGCAGCAAGGTGGCCGTGGTCGAGTGCGACCCGCTCGCGCTCGCACCCGGATTGGTGCATGTGTGGCGCCTCGATTCCGAAGGTGGCGCCACCGAGGTGCTCGCCGCCGAGGCCAGACCGTGGGGCGACTACCTGCGCTACCGCTATTACAAGGCGGACTTTTCCGCGGTGCAGGAACCGGGTCTCTATGTGCTGGAGACGGCCGGGGTGCGCACGGCACCGTTCCAGATCGCGGCCGATGTGTATGCCGGCGCGTGGCAGGCCTCGCTCGATGTCTTTCTCGCCGTGCAGATGGACCACATGGAAGTGCGCGAGGCCCATCGCGTGTGGCACGGGCTCCCGCACATGGACGATGCCCTCCAGACCGCGCCCAACCAGCCGCACTTCGACCTCTATGCGATGGGACCGACGGCCGATTCGCCCTACAAGCCAGGTGAACACATCCCCGGTCTGGCGGTCGGCGGCTGGTTCGATGCCGGCGACTTCGATCTGCGCACGCAGACTCAATATGCCCTGGTGCGCGCACTGGTGGATACCTGGGAAAGGTTTCGCCCCCTACGCGACGAGACGACGATCGACCAGGCGCGACGCACGGTGGAAATTCACCGTCCAGACGGGCGGCCCGACATCCTGCAGCAGATCGAGCATGGCGTGCTCATGCTCCTGGCGCAGCATCGCGCGCTGGGACACGCGATCCTCGGGATCGTCGAACCGGATTTGCAGCAGTACACGCACCTCGGCGATGCCGCCTCGAAGACCGACGGCAAGGTGTACGATCCCGCCGATCCGACCTCGCGGCGCGACGACCGGCTCGCGTTTACCACCGCCACCACCGCGCTCAACTACGGCTCTGCGGCGGCGCTGGCCGCGGCCAGCCGTGCGCTGCGCGGCTACGACGACGCGCTTGCCGCCGAGTGTCTGGCCACGGCGGTGCGCGTGTGGGAGTTTGAGCATGGCCGCGAGCCCAATCTCTTCACCGTGGGCAACACCTCCGGCGGCGATGTGCGCGACGAGGAGATCGCCGCCGCCGTCGAGCTGCTGCTGGCGACCAAGGCGCCCCGCTACGCGCAGCGCCTCGCCGCGATGTGGCCGGAGATCGAGTCACGTTTTGTCTTTATCGTCCCTGATCTGATCCGGGCGATGCCGGCGATGGACGCCTCGTACGCGGCGAAGTTGCGCGCGCTTGCCGCGGCCTCGCGGGAAACTCCCGCGCTGCGCCAGACGCTCGACGAAAATCCCTACGGCGTGCCGATCACCCGCGGCGGGTGGGCGGGCAACGAGTTTGTCGTCCACCACGGCATCTCCGCGTACTACCTGCACCGCGCATTTCCAGATTTGTTTCCCGCAGATCCCGTGCTGCGCAGCCTCGAATACCTGCACGGATGCCACCCCGGATCGGATGTGTCGTTCGTCTCTGCGGTCGGCACGCGGTCTGCGACGGTGGCCTATGGGAGCAACCGCGCCGACTTCAGTTTCATCGCCGGCGGTGTGGTGCCCGGCGTGCTCGTGCTCAAGCCGGACTTCCCGGAGCACAAGGAGGACTGGCCGTTCTTCTGGGGGCAAAACGAGTACGTGGTGAGCCTCGCCGGCGGCTACCTCTTCCTGGTGCACGCCGCGCAGGAAGTGGCCGGCGAGTAGCGCGCGCGCGTTTCCCGGGCGGGAGCCCTCGCAGCCGGCGCTCCCGCTCAGGCTCTTCTCTTTACTCGTGCGCGCGGCATGCCTCATGCCTCCTCGCGTCCCAGCCTTCACCCCAGCCCCCGTATTTTGGAGCCCGCCCATGTATCCCAGACTCATGCCGCTTTTGCCTGTTTTCCTCACCAGCCTCGGCGCCTGTACGCCGGCCTCTGCCGCCGCCCCAGAGGACGAGGCCGCGATCTTCGCGCAGGCCGAACAAAACATCGTGCAATACCGGCAGGGCGACATCCACCTCCGCGTCGTCGATGCCGCCGGCAAGCCCGTCGCAGGAGTGCCCGTGGTGATCGAGCAGCGCACGCACCAGTTCCGCTTCGGCTCGATCCTTTTCGAGCTGCTCGACGAGCAGCACTTCACGCCCGAGCAGACGGCGCTTTTCCAGGAGCGCTTCACGCAGCTCTTCAACCTCGCCGTCTTTCCGTTCTACTGGGACGGCTACGAGCCGGTCCCCGGTTGTACCGAATGGCAGCGCAATCTGCGCGTCGCCCGCTGGGCACGCAGTCAGGGCATCCTGTGCAAAGGCCATCCGCTCGCATGGACGCACATCGCCGGCATGCCCGCCTGGCTGCGCGATCTGCCGCCGGACACCGCGACCATGCTCCTGCGGTCCCGGATCGTGGAAAACGTGAAGGGCTTTGCCGGCACGATCGATCTTTGGGACGTCGTCAACGAAGCATCCAACACCGTCACCTGGGATACGGCGCTGCGCATGCCGGACCGTGTGGAAGATGCCCGCTACGATGATCAGGGGCCGACCATTCAAGCCATCGCGGACTGGGTGGAGCCCTGCTACCGCTGGGCCCACGATTCCAATCCGGAGGCCACGCTTGTGCTCAACGATTTTGGCCAGATCGCCCGGCCGGCCAACCGCGAGCGTTTCTTCGCGCTGGTGCAGGAGCTCCAGCGTCGCGGCACCCCGCTGCACGGGATCGGACTCCAGGCGCACGAGCCGCGCACCGAGTGGTTTCATCCCCGCAAGGTCTGGGACACGCTCGAACGCTACCGCACGCTCGGGCTGCCCATCCACTTCACCGAGTTTCATCCGCACTCACTCGGGGCGCCGATCACCGGAGGTTTCAAGGACGGGGCATGGACCGAGGAAAATCAGGCGGAGTTTGCCCGCATGATGTACACCCTGGCGTTTGGGCACCCCTCCGTCGTCTCCTTCACCTGGTGGGATTTTACGGAAAACGATTCCTACATCAAAGGCAGCGCGCTGCTCAACCGCGACCTCAGCCCCAAGCCCGCCTACCGTGCCATCGACGAGTTGATCAATCACCGCTGGAAAACGAACACCCGGCTCGTGACCGACGCCTCCGGCTGCCTCACGCTCCGAGGCTTTTTCGGGGACTATGCGGTGCGCCCGGAATCGGCCGCGAGTGGGAGCACGTTTCAACACCACGCCGGCACCGCCTCCGACTGGACGCTGCGCCTCGCGCCCTGAGCGTGCGGGGGGCGGACCGTCGACGCCCCCTTCTTTTTTTTCGAGGATCGCGCGGGATTTTTCCGTTTTGGACCGTTCTGCTAATAATCCCCTGGTGGGTTTCACGACTGTACCCGCGTCTCCTGCGAGTCCGACGTGCGCCCCCTGGCCTCTTCCCTCATGAAAAAACTCCTCTGTATGCTCCTGCTGGCCGCGCTCCCCGGCGCCGCCTATTGCCAGACATCCGGCGCCGCGGCGGCTCCGGCCTATCCGCACATGGTTCTCAACAACACCGAGCTGCGGCCTGTGCACAGCCAGGTGACCAATCGCGACTATCTGCTCTACATCGCGTACCCGGACTCCTACGCGAGCCACCCGGAGCGCAAGTACCCGGTCGTCTATGTGACCGACGGCTACTGGAGCTTCGTCAAGATGAGCTCTCTGGGCTCCTCGCTCTGGTACGACCAGATCGTGCCCGAGTACATCCTTGTGGGCATCGGCTACGCCGGCGAGAACGTCGATTACAATAAGGAGCGCATGTACGAGCTTTCGCCGACGAAACAGACCTACGGCTGGGCGAAAGGCGTCGAAATACAGGGCGGCTCGAGAAAGTTCCTCGATGCCATCAAGACCGAGCTCATCCCCTACGTGGAGAGCAACACCCGCGCCGATTCGAGTTTCCGCGTGATGGTCGGCTCCTCGATGGGCGGACTTTTCAGCCTCTTCTGCATGTATGAAGAGCCCGGTCTGTTCCAGGGGATCGTGGCCGGTTCGCCGGCGATCGATTGGGACCATCGCTGGATTTTCCGCCGCGAGAGCCAACTGCGAAGCGCCGCCCTGGGCGACGATTACAAGGGCACCTTCCACGTGCCCTGCCGCTTGTTCATGGGCGTGGGCTCGGCGGAATGGCCGGACTTTGTCGCGACGATTCAAGCCTTCGACACCCTCCTGCGCGCCGGGCGATATGCGGATTTCGCCTATCGCTTTCAGCTGATCGAAGGCGAACGGCACGGCGGCAACACCGCCGAGCTCTACAACCGGGGCCTGCGCTTCGTCTTCGAGCCGCAGATGCCCTCGAAGGTGATCCCGGAGTGAGCTGATCCTCTGCGGATTTGAAACGATGCCCCGGGAGCGTGAGCCCTCGGGGCGTTTTTATGTCCATCGGCGGAGGAGAACGTGCTGGCGGGCGACGGTGCGCGGGGGGCGCGGCCCGGTTTCACTTGCCGCCGTACCAGTCGATCTTGCGGGTGGCCCACATGGCGATGCCGAGCAGGAGGAAGAGCGCAGCGGTGCCGGCCAGCAGCGCGTAGTCTTGGAGTTGCAGGATGAAGTACAGATAACCGTAGGTCGCCGCGAGCGTACCGCCGACCACCAGACTGCGCCGTCCGGTCTTGAGCACGCACGCGCTATACGCCGTGACGAGCGTCGTACTCACGCCCGCGGAGGCCGCATACGCCAGCCCGGCGGCGATAAACTCGCTCAGCGCGAGGTACCCGAGGAAAAACAGCACCAGCGCCACTCCGACGATCAGGTACTGCAAGGGATGGATGCGCATGCGCGCCGTCACCTCGAAGAGGAAGAAATTGGCAAAGACCAGCACGAGGAAAAGCACGCCGTACTTGATCGCACGCTCCACGAGCCGGTACGCATCGACCGGTTGCAGGAAACGCACTTCGCTGGCCGAGCTGGCGATCGCGGGAAACGAGACCGCCGTCTGCCCGGCATCGCTCCACTGCTGGGGATAGCCGCGTCCGAAATAGGCCTGCTCCCATTTCGCCTTAAACCCTTCCGCCGATACGGAGCGGCTGACAGGCAGACTGGCGCCGCCGAAACTCGGATCGGGCCAGGTGGAAGCCAGTGCGATCTCCGTCTGCGCACCGACGGGAGCCACGGCGAGGCGTGTGCTGCCGCGCAGATCCATCGTGAGATCGAAGAGCAGCGGCGCGCCGGGCGTTTTTGCATCTACGGACACGGAGGATTCGAGCGTCTCGCCCCACTCCTCGCGCGGGGTGCCCGGCTCCAGCACGACGGGGGTATTTTGCCAGAGCAGGGTGGGAGCGGTGCGCAGGCCGCGCGGGTTTTGCACCGCCCAGACCGCACGGGCGTGCGCCCAGTCGAACGTGGCGCCTTCGACCTGGATCGTGGCGGGATCGACGCGGAACTGTCCACGCAGGTGGAGCTGCGTCTCGTACACCGGTACCGTGAAGATGCCGCGCCGCCGAAGGGTCGGATCGATCTGCCCGTCCACCTGCAGCTCGGCGGGGAGGAAATACGCCGAGGCCTTTGCGGTTTTCACCTCGTCGGTACGTGTGGGGACGCCGTGAGCATTGAGGATCTCGCGGCTGGTGCGGACGGGATAGGTGAACGGCACGACAAGAAACGGCCCGGCGATGGTCTGCTCGCCGCCCCACGTCTGGGCGACCTCGGCCTCCGCCTGATCGCGATAACTCGCACGCTCGCGGCGCACGCCGTCGATGCATTGCAGCGCGATCCACAGTGCGAGCACCAGGAAGGCGATGGCGAAAAGTTTCAGACCGATGCCGAAGGCCGCTGGACGTGCGGGCGGCGGAGGAGGCGGTACGGCGGTCGTGGACGTGGCGGGCGTGAGTGGCGGCGGGATGGGAGTTTCCATGCCCACAGCCTCGCGCCTGCGGATGAAACGATGATGAAGAGACGATGAAAACTCGGCGAAATCGTGTAGCGAAACGCTCACGCGTTCCGCTACCCCCTCGCCAAGGCGCAACAAGATTGCGCTCCTGCGACCGAGGCGGGGCAGTCGTTTACTTGGCGACGATCTCGTAGTGGAGCGTACGATCCTTGGGCGAGACGGAGAAGGTGAGCAGACCGTCGGCAAACGTGGCTTTTACCTTGCGGGCGCGCGTGCCATCGGGCGCGAGCGCAAAGACCCGGCGCGGGCCATCGGTGGCGAGCGAAAGCGTGGCGGGGACGCGCTCGGCGATGGTCGGGCCGTGGCCCCACTCGGTGCCGACGGAGTTGTGGTGCTCGTTCCACTTCATCTCCTGGTTTTCGGCGCGGGCGACCACGGTCACGAGCACGCGGGTCGAGCTGGCGAGCGGTTTCTCGTCGAGGGTGACGGCGGCGACGGTCGCGAAGTCGCGGCCAAAGCGCGGGCAGGTGATTTTAAGGGCCCCGCCGGTGTCGGTCGTGGTGCCGCCGAGGAAGCCGGTGGCGACGGCGACGCGCGCGGTCGCCGCGACGAGCACCTGGCCCTGAGGCGCGGCGATCACGCGGGCTGGCGGGACATCGGCCTGGCCGCTGCGCACGAGTGTGGTGGTGGCGGCGGTGGGGCGGTCGTTGACCTGGAGGCGGCAGTCGAGGAAATCGAACGGGTGGTCTGGGTTGAGCTTCGCCCAGAGGATGTCGAAATGCATGGCCTCGGCCCAGACCGGGTTGCCCGGGCGCAGCTCGGCGACGGCCCCGGCGGGCGGGATTAGGCCGGCGCGGAAGACGCGCGTGGCAAAGGGCGCCAGCGACCACTTGGCGGGGTGGTTGATCTGGTCGAAATAGCCGGAGATGCGGCCATCGGGATTGCGCGTGCCGTAGGTGCCAAGATCGAAGGCGTAGAGCGCATCCCAGTTTTGCCGGGAGGCGAAGATGGCGAGCTCGGGATACATCTCGCAGACGTACTCGCTGGGCGCGGCGTGGTCGTACTCGCTCACCGAGTAGGGTTTCCCGGCGACGCGGAAGTAGGCGAGGTTGCCCAGCTCGCCATACGTGCGCGGGCCGAAGACCGCGAGCTGGGGCGAGTTGGCGATGGTCCAACTGGCGCGATCCCAGCCGGCGCCGGGGAAGATCGGGTGCTGCCAATAGACGTGGGTGTCGGCGAACTCCATCGACTGCTCGCGGTGGAGCGCCGGGATGCCGGTGAAGTTGATCTGCGAGCAGATGACGGGGGCTTTGACGTGGAGCTCGTCGATCAGGAAAGCGCGCATCTCTTCGGCGAAGGCGCGGTCGGTATCGGCGAGAAACGCGATCCAATCGGCCCACTGGCGGGTGGTCGGTTCTCCGGGGATCGGGATGGTGCGGGCTTCGAGGGACTGGCCGGGGCGCAGGCCACCTTCGGCGGCGCCGGCGAAGAGCCGCACATGGCGGAATTCGAGGGAATTTGCCTGGGCGGCGACGTTGAAGCTGAGCGTGGCCAGACCGCCGGCGACGGAGTGCGCGGGAAACGCGATGCGCACGGGCGTCCAGTCCTGGCCGATGTCGGCGGATTGGAGCAGACCGAGGCTGCGCCACTCTTCACCGGGGCGGGCGAGGTCGTCGTTGGAGACGCCTACGCCGACCTTTCCGGGCGTGGCGGCACGGGCTTCGAAGGCGATCGTATAGACGACATTGTCCTGGAGCGGGATGCCGTGGGCGGACACCTGCACATGCCAGTCGGTGCCGTTGGTTTTATCGACGGTGACGGAAAATTCAGACGCATCCTGACCGGGACGGAGGGTGGCGGTGCTGCCGGGCTGGATCTTGGTCTGCCAGCGGGTCTGTGTGGCGAGGAGTGAGGGGCTCGTGCCGGCGTTGGCGGACTCGTTCCAGATGGAGGCGAGCGCAGCCGTGTCGGCATAGTGGCGGGCGAGCCAGGCGTTCCACTGATTCTGGAGGTCGGAGCGGAAGGGCTCCGGGAAGCGGTCGGCACCGCGGCCGATGTCGCGCGTGAAATAGCCCAGGAGCGAGTTCTCGTTGTTGATCTCGACGATGGCGACGGCGGGATCTTCGACGGGCGCGAGGCCGGTGTATGGGTTTTTCGTGGTGAGCAGGCGGCGCGCGTAGTCTTTTTGCAGTTCGATCATGCGCCGGTCGTAGAAATCGACGCGCTTGTTGAAGTCGGGGAGCTGCGCGATGGACTCGGGGAACCCATCGGCGGCGACGAGCGTTTTGGAGACCTTGAGGTTGAGATTGGAGTAGATGCCGTGGCGGGCGAGCGTGGCGATGAGGCGGTGGACCTTGTCGAGCTGCGGCGCGGAAAGTTCGAGGTGCTCGGGGCGATCCTTGGACCAGAGGCTGCCATCGCTTTTGACCGACCAGGGATTGTCCATGTGGTGGAGCCGGGCGATGTTGACGCCGCCCTTGGCGAGGCGACGTGCGAGCAGTTCGGCATCGGCGGCGGAGGGGAAGGCGTCGTCGGAGGCGATGTTGACGCCGAAGAAGCGAACGGGCCGGCCATCGGGGGTGGCGAAGAGACCGTTTTTCACCGTGATGCGGCCGGAGGCGCCGGCGGGAGAGACGTTGAGATCGGACGTATCGAGTGCGGTGCCGGCGGCAGGCTCGGCGACGGGCCAGACGAACCAGCCGTCGGGCGTGGAGTTCTTGGCAGAGGCGCAGGCCATGAAGGGGAGGGTGCCTAGCAGGATGGCGTGGAAGAGGGTCTTTTTCAGGATGGCGTGCATGCGAAATGAAAATCGGCGAGGACGCTACGGTGGGCCAAGGAATCGGCAAAAGGAAGGTCGTTAACACAGAAGACTTGCGTCGGTGGAGGGGGATGGAGTGTGCCGTTTGGCCTTGCGATGAGGCGCGTGTCTGGTGCTGCTGATCGGCTGCAATGCAGACACTCCCGGGCAATCGTGAGGCGAGCTTTTCCAACGGCGGAACGACGTCGGCGGCGCTTACGACTGCGCGGATGCAGGAGCGGGCAATCGGGTTGGTGCTCTTGCTCGATCTGATTTTTCTCACTCCGGTGGTGGCGGTGGCCTGGTTCGCCAACTCGGCCCTGCTGCTCTCCGATGCGTTTGATTACCTTAACTGCATCGCGTTTAATCTAATATCTTACATAATCTTGCGCCGCATTCGTCTAGGGCGCACGGCGCACTACGAATACGGTGCGGATAAGCACGAGGTGATCGGCGGGCTGATCTCCTCGTGCCTGATGCTGGTGAGTGCGATCGGCATGGTGTGGTGGACGGTCGGCCGGCTTTTTCGCCCGGAGCCGCTTGAGACGATGTTCAGCTACGTCGGCGTGGCCTTCCAGTGCGTATGTCTGGGACTGAGCGTGTGGCTGTGGCGGCGTAATCGGCGCATCGCGCAGGCCACCTCGGGGCCCATCATGGAGGCGGCGTGGCGGGGAAACCGCGCGGACGCGATTCAGTGCGCAAGTGTGATCGTGGCGCTGGCCTTGACCCTGTGGCTGCGACCCTACGCGTGGTCCATCTACATCGATCCGGTGTGCGCGTTGATCGCGTTGATTTATCCGACCGGATCCATTTTGGCGCATCTGCGCCGCTCACTCGGCGACCTCATGGACAAAACGCTGGAGGAGGAGCTGCAGTTCAAGATACTCCGGCGACTGGCGCGTCATTTTCACCAGTACGATGCCTTCCACCGCATCAAATCGCGGCGTGCCGGCCGCCGTGTGTTTATCGACATCTACCTCGGTTTCGACGGCGAGCGCCGGATCAGCGAGGTCACTGGTCTGATCGATCAGATCCGAGTCGGTTTGGCGGAGGATATCCCCGGCGCGGAGGTCAACGTGATCGTCTCCCGCGCAGATTTGGAGAAAGCTCCCGCGGCGGCAAAATCGTAAGCGCGGACGGCGGCGGGCACGAAAAAGCCCGCGACGCACGGAGCGGCGCGGGCTGAGATCGGAGAAGCGCAGCGGGCGGCTTACTTGGCGAGGAGCGCCTTGTTGGCACGGGCCAGCGCGAGGCGCTGCTCGACCGACTTGCGCGTGGTGAGGCCGTCCTCGGGCGTGTTGAGGCACCAGTCAACCAGCTTGGCGACGGTCGTGCGCGCGGCGTAGCAGCGCGTATCGGAACCGCCGTAGTACATGACCACGGTGTCGTCGGGGAAGCGCACCCAGCCGTTGGTGAAGGTGACGTTGGAGACGTCGCCGACACGCTCGGAATAGTGCGGCGAGACGATGTGGCCGCCCGGACGGGCGATGACCTTCGAGGGATCTTCGAGCGAGGTCATGAACATGTACATGACGTAGCGCAGACCGGCGGCGCAGCCGCGCACGCCGTGGGCGAGGTGCAGCCAGCCCTTGTCGGTCTTGATCGGGGCGGGGCCCTGACCGTTCTTCACTTCCTTGATGGTGTGGTAGGCGCGGGAGTCGATGATCGTCTCCGGGCCGGTCACGCCGGTGGTGATGTCCGGGCACAGCGTCCAGCCGATGCCGCCGCCGCTGCCGACGTCGATGAAGCCGTCCATCGGGCGCGTGTAGAAGGCGTACTGGCCCTGCACGAATTCGGGGTGGAGGACGACGTTGCGCTGCTGCGAGGCGGGCGTCTTCAGATTCGGGAGGCGGTCCCACTTCTTGAAATCCTTGGTGCGGACGATGCCGGCCTGCGCGACGGCGCTGGAGAGGTCGCCGGGGGCGGCGTTCGGGTCTTTGGACTCGGAGCAGAACACGCCGTAGATCCAGCCGTCTTCGTGCATGGTGATGCGCATGTCATAGACGTTGGTCTCAGGAGCGAGCTCGGGCAGGTCGATCGGCTCGTCCCAGAAACGGAAGTTGTCCACGCCGTTCTTGGACTCGGCGATGGCGAAGAAGCTCTTGCGGTCGGCGCCCTCGACGCGGGCGACGAGGTGGGCCTTGCCGTTCCAGTAGAACGCGCCGGGATTGTAGGCGCCGCCGACGCCGAGCCGCTCCATGAAGAACGGGTTGGTCTGCGGATTGAAATCGTAGCGCCACTCGAGCGGCACGTGGTGCGCGGTGAGCACCGGATATTGAAAGCGCTCGTAAACGCCGTTTTCCCACGATGCCTCGACGGGATTCTTGCGCTTGAGGAACGCCTCGTGCGCGGCGCGGACGGCCTTCACGCGGGCGGCAAACGCGTCCACGGGCTTCGCAGCGGACTTTTTCTTCGCCGGCTTTTTCGCGGCGACCTTCACGGCTTTAGTGGCCGCTTTGGGTGCGGCCTTTTTAATAACCTTTGCCGCTGGCTTTTTGGCCTTCGCGACGGGTTTATTTTTTTTAACTGCAGTCTTCTTGGATTTCATGGATGGAAAAAATCAGGGCGCCGGCACCTCGACTTCCGCCAGCTCGGCGGCGGCGCGAAGCAGCGCGGAAGTCGGCACTTGAGCAGCTGCGGCGCTGGCTAGCAAGAGCGCACCTACGACCGGCGCATATTGCGTATCGGCCAGTCGTAGCGAGGGAGCCAGGCGCGTCAAGGCCTCGGCAAACGCGTCCCGGTAGGCTCGGTTTAGCGCCAGTCCACCCGTGAGGACGACCGGCGCGGGTGCCTGTCCGAAGAGATTTTGCGCGGTCGCGGCGGCGATGCGGGCGAGCTCTTCGGCGCCTTCGTTGACGAGTTGCTGCGCGAGCTCATCGCCGGCCTTGGCGGCGGCAAAGACGCGCGGCGCCAGCCGGGCGAGCTGATCGCGCGGCGGCGGAGTCGGGTAGAGTTTTCCCAGAATTTCCGTGGTTTTTTGGATGCCGAAGAAGGTGAGCGCGGCGTCGGTCAACTTGGTCGGCGGGCAGCGTCCATCCGAGGCGCGGGCGACGAGCGAGAGCGCGCGTCGGGCCAGCCAGTAGCCGCCGCCGGCGTCGTCGATGAGCGCGCCCCAGCCGCCGGCCTTGGCGGTGCGTCCGTCGGCGGCGCGGCCGTAGCCTGCGGAGCCGGTGCCGGCGATCACGGCGATGCCGGGCTGGCCGGCGAGTCCGCCGGCGAGCGCGATGCGGATATCGTGGTCGATGGCGACGATGCACGCGTCGCCCCAGGTCGCGCCTTGCGCGAGCGCGGCGCGGAGTGTTTCGCGACCCACGGCGTTGACGCCAGCCAGTCCGAGAAACACGGAGGCGAGCGGCTGCGGGTCGAGTTTCAACTGGCGCCACGCGTCGGCGAGCGCGGCGTGGATGGCCTCGACGGCGGGCGTGAGGCCGAGGATCGCGGCGTTGCTCGGACCTGCGCGGCCGAGTGCGGCGAGGCGGCCGTCGGAGGAGGCGACGAGCGCGCGCGTGTTGGAGCCACCGCCATCAATCCCTGCGTAGAAAACCATGGCTCAGTAGCTATCGACGAGTGAGCGGTAACGAAGCTTTTTTTGCAGCTGCGCCTTGGTGGCCGGGCGGTCGAGCTCGACGAGCACTTCCTTCTTCTCGCCGGGATAGAGGTCGAACCAGTTGTCGGTCGCGTGGTGGGCGAGCCCCGGCAGATCGAAGGCAAACCGGTGCTGGAAGACTGGCGACTGGAACGTGAGCAACGCCTGCCGCGGCGAAAGCGCGCGGAGCGTGACCTTAGTCTTGGCCTTGGGCAGCGCGAGGAAGCGCGGTGAGGCGAGGAAGACGGTGTCTTCGCTCACGCAGATGCCGTCGAGATCGAGCGCGATGCGGAGGTAAACGTGCTCGTAGCCGTGTTGCGCGAGGAGTTTGCCGAGGTCGAGTGTGCGCTGGCAGACGCTCTCGCCGTAGCGCAGTGCGACGCGTTGGTGTCCGCCTGAGAGGATGCGCCCGTCGAGGTGAAACAGATCCCAGCGCAGGAGTCCGGTGGCAGACTCGGGGGCGTCGTACACGGTATAGAGATCGACCTTGGAAACCGAGTTGCGGTGGTAGTTGCCGGTGATCGTCGTCTCGGCGCCGTGGACTTGCGCGGAGACGAGTGCCGGCGCGAAGAATCGCCGCGCGACGTGGTGGAGGGCTTTCCAGCGGCCGGTGAACTCGATCGAGCTCCACGAGGCGACGGGCCAGCAGTCGTTGATCTGCCAGTAGAGCGCGCCCATGCAGCGGGGAGTGCTGCGCCGGTAAAACTCCGTGCCGACCTGCATGCAGTGCGCCTGGTTGACCTGCGAAAGGTAGATCAGCGCGTCCTGGTCCTTCGGGAAACGGTAGCGGCGGGAAACGTAGTCGAGGATGATCTGGTTGCCGAAACGGTTCTTCTGGTGGTTCTCCATCGTGGGGCCGAAGACGTTGGCATCGTCGGCCGGGCAGAAGGTCGCCTGCGTCTCGGGCGAGGAGTAGCTTTGCATGCCGTACTCGGAGCAGAAACGGAAGGGGCGCAGCTCGTATTCCTGCACGGGCTTTCGCGAGTGCCAGACGTCCCAGTAGTGGGTGTCGCCGCGCTCGGCGCCGAGATCGTAGTCGGCGCCCATACGGCCGCGCCACGGCGAGCTCGGCCAGTAGGAGGTGACGCCGTCGTGCGCCGCGAGCGCCTCGGGCAGCACGCGGTGGAAGATGGCCTGGTAGTCGGCCCACGCAGGAGAGGCCTCGTCGATCTGGTGCGCGTTGCAGCCATAGACCTCGTTGTTGCCGCACCACAGGGCAAGGCAGGCGCGGTGGCGTAGCCGGGCGATTTGAAACGCGGCCTCGTCGCGCACCAGCGCCTGAAACTCGGCGTCGCCGGGGTAGAGCGTGCAGGCGAACATGAAGTCCTGCCAGACGAGCAGGCCGAGCTCGTCGCACAGGTCGTAGAAATCCTCGCTCTCATAGATGCCGCCGCCCCAGACGCGGACCATGTTCATGTGGACTTGTGCGGCGGCGATGAGGTCGCGCGCATAGTCGGCGCGCGTGAGCCCGGCGGGCAGGCTATGCGCGGGGATCCAGTTGGCGCCCTTGGCGAAGATCGGACGGCCGTTGACGACAAACTGGAACGATTCGCCCCACTGGTCGGCGTGGCGGTCGAGCACGATGGTTCGCAGGCCGATGCGGCGCGACCAGCGGCCGATCTCGCGGCCGTCCTGCGTGGCGACGACCTCCAGCTCGTAGAGCGGCTGCGCGCCCTGACCGTTGGGCCACCAGAGCTGTGGCTCGGTGACGACGATGCGTGTGCCCTCGCCCTCGTGGACGAGTTCGCCGTCGAGGGAAAGTTCCCATGCGAGCGTCACGTCGCCGGCGCGCGCCAGCTCGGGCGTGAGGTCGAGCGTGACGGGGCCGTCGGCCGTGTGCGTTTGCGCGACGCGGACGTTGGCGAGGCGGTTGCCGCTCCATGCTTCGAGGCGGATGTCGCGCCAGATGCCGGCGGTGATGAAGCGCGGGCCCCAGTCCCAGCCGAACTGGCATTGCTGTTTGCGGATGCGGGTGCAGCCGCCGACCGGGTCGTTGAATTCCGGCGACGGATTGTGGCCAGTGCGGTGCGTGCGGATGTACTCGGGGGCGCTGCCGAAGAGGATGCGCAGCTCGTTTTTGCCAGGGTGCAGGATGGCGCGCACGTCCCAGCGGTAGCCGGTGAACATGTTTTCGGTACGCGCGATCTCGTGGCCGTTGAGGAAAACGGTTGCCACGGTGTCGAGGCCGTCGGCGACGAGGTCCACGACCTCCTCGGCGAGGAGCGCGGCGGTGACCTTGAAGCTGGCGCGGTACTCCCACTCGTGTTCGCCGACC